>CAYMEO010000052.1:0-19768 GCA_964389705.1 uncultured Spirochaetia bacterium | reverse complement strand
AAATCATTGGAGCCGACGAAGGGATTTGAACCCTTGACCTGCGCATTACGAGTGCGCTGCTCTACCCCTGAGCTACGTCGGCCTTATAGATATAAACGCCAACTGCAGAGATACACGGGAAAGAAGTTTATCTGAGTCCTAGAGCTATCGTCAAGCGTTGAATCTCTATGCCCGTATCCATCTTGGAAATGAGCAATTAAAAGAAATAGAAACAATCTCGATTGAAAGGGGGTGCTCTTTATGTGACAATTTTAAAAGTAGAATATTTAGCTGCACTCAATAACAGCAAAGCAAACAGTAGCAGAGTAAGAACCTTAACAGGAGGAAAAGAAATGAAGGTAGGATTTATAGGGCTTGGCAACATGGGTCAACCAATGGCACGCAACCTTGTACGTGCGGGGCATGAATTAATAGTCTATAACCGCACACGCAGCCGTGCCGAAGAACTACAGAAAGAGGGCGTGCAAGTAGCCGATTCGCCGGCCGATGTGGCATATAATGTCGAGGCACTAATTACAATGCTCGCTGACGATCGCGCTGTTGAAGAGGTAATCTTTGGTCAAAGCACATCTAGAGGTAAAAAGACACCTACCGTACTTGAGTCGCTCAGACATGACGGAGTGCATATATCAATGAGTACGATTAGCGTTAGACTCTCTCAAAGACTGGCTAAAGCACATGCGATGGCTGGTCAATTTTATATTGCAGCTCCAGTCTTCGGACGTCCAGAGGCGGCATCAGAAGCAAGATTGTGGATAGTAGTAGCAGGTCCACTAGATCAGATTGAGCGATACCACCCCCTCTTCGATGCAATGGGTCAGGGCGTGTTTGTAGTAGGGGAAGAGCAATCAGCAGCAAATATAATAAAGATTGCCGGAAATTTTGTGGTTGCTTCAATGATAGAGACACTTGGTGAAGCCTTTGCGCTTGTGCGCAAATCGGGTTTGGAAGCAAGACGATTCTTGGAGATTATCAATGCCTTAATTAAATCTCCCGTCTATGAAAACTACGGTAGGATCATTATCGAGGAGAGATATGAACCGCCCGGATTTAAACTCAATATAGGCTTAAAAGACATGCGTCTTGTCCTTGAATCTGCCGATACAACTACCACTCCAATGCCTCTTGCGAGTCTAATCCACGACCATTTACTTTCCGCTGTTGCGCGAGGACAAGGCGAGATAGATTGGTCAGCACTTGCGCGTATTGCTGCCGAAAACGCCGGGCTAGGCAAATAAGAATGTATATCTAATTGTTTTAGAGCCAAATTTTTGAGCGAGGAACCTCACATAACTTATGTGCGTCTCATTAGATTCCTTCGAAACATCCATACCCTAATATTATCTTTTCTACCCAAATCCGCTCGGTTTACTATGTCTCTTCTTTAAGCGAACTAAGGAGCTCCCGTAGTTTCATCATACCCAAACGGATCCAGCTTTTAACCGTTCCAACAGGTTGATGCAGTTGAGCCGCAATCTCACTTTGGCTAAGCCCGGAGAAGTATGCGAGCTCAATTACCTTACGCTGCTGGAGTGTAAGTTTTGAGATGGCATTTTGAATCAATTCCCGCCGCTCAACTGCCAGAGTTGCCTCTTCAGGGTCAGCCGTAGGGGCTGGAGTATCTACCTCAACCACCTCCTCTATCTTAGAGCGCTGTGTATTTGAGCGCAGTCGGTCAATCGCTCGGCTACGCGTGAGCATAATGAGCCACGCAGATGGCGTACTGCGACTTGGATCGTAATCCACCGCTTTACGCCATACCTGCGTGTATACGTCAATCGTAGTCTCTTCAGCAGCAGATATATCCATTAATATCCTGAGTGCAAGTCCATAGATTAAACGGCTCGTGTGATCATAAAGCACCCCTAGAGCAGATTCATTACCTTGGGCTATTTGGGATATGAGTACCGCCCAGTCTTGCTCCTCCTTAGAAAATCTGGATATATTATGGGATAGTTTGGCCATCTCTCCTTTAGGTTCACACTCCGCAGCAACTCTATGCGATTACCTGTTCAAGAATCAACAAAGAGTGGTACAACCCTCTAAACCCAGTATAGCATAGGATTAGAGCCCTGAGCAAGAAAGATAATACTATGGCACCTCACCGTAAACAGCAGACGGGAATGAAAAATAGAAGAAACTAACATAAATCATAGGTAGATTTGAAATGGGTTCTATGAAGAATCTCGATTTATCCCTTGTACTTCTTCCTCTCTAAGTCTAATTCTGTAAAAAGCCCAATTGAATGTAGGGCCTCGTTTGCCTCATCTAGGGATTTAGAGCCTGATACAACCCTTGCCGGTTTTGAAACCCTTTCATATACGACCCTTGGAGAGAGGTAGAACGTCAGAGTAGATATAGGGGAAAGAATCACCCTTCTCATCCCACCGCGTATAGTTGTCTCTCCGATTGCCCCCTTTGCACATTCAACAGGAATCCTGCTTGCCTCAGTCCCGACCTTTGAAATGACCATCTCAAGCTCTCTGAGGATCTGGGGCGTAATTCCCCAGGCGCCGAGAAGCCCACCATCCTTTGCAATAACACTAAGGGACCTTTCTAATTCATGCGCACTCAGTTCTCCATCGCTTCCATATCCAAAAACCCCTAGAACGGTGTTAAATTCCTTTTGAAGCTTGGCAAGAGAGGCTATCATAATAGAATCGGCAAGAGGGCTTGCAAGCCCCTTTTCATCCCCAAATGCAAGTGAGTCTCCCCCCACATCTATTCCTACCAAAAGATCAGCCTCTAGGGCCTCCATAGCCTTACGAAGTCCCTCTACTACCCCCTCTACACCCATTGTTATATCAATCAGAAGCGTCTCTGTTCCGTATATTTCGGCTATTTGTGTCTCTGCAAATCTCACACCTGTCATTGTCACTGTATCCTTATTTGCGAACCAGACAGCGCTATTTAAGGGCCTTAAGTTTCTAATCTCATCTAAGACACGAGGGCCAGGAATAGGATCATAAACAGACCTCTCCCAGGGAAGACCACCGAGTATACACTCAATATTGAACATACCAAGTAGCCTTGCTGTAGGAATTGTCCCTACAATGTCACCCCCACCACCAATACCAATGAGTATTGCCCTTCTGGATTTCTTTATGAGTTTCTCTAAGGATAAATCTAATTCCACCTAGCTCTTAATCTCCTCTTCTTGTATTTCGGAGAGATTAAATTATACCATTCTCTAATACTATATTTCAGAGGAGATGTTAAAATAATTGTGAGAGGTGTACTATGATAAAGCTCTATGATTATCCCCAATGTCCATTTTGCCGTAAGGTAAGAGTAGCCCTTGCCGAAAAAGGGATTAAATACGAAAGGGTATTTGTTGATCTGAGAAAAAAGGAACAGAAGAGAGAAGAGTTTTTAAAACTAAATCCATATGGTAAGGTGCCGGTTCTTATTGACAACGGGGCCATAATCTATGAATCATCCGTAATTAACGAGTATCTTGATGAAAGATATCCAAACCCTCCGCTTATGCCTTCTAGCCCTATAGAAAGGGCTAGGGTTCGGATTTGGGTGGATTTTTGCGAGTCTCATTTCCATATTCCCTGGTTTAATATATACAGAGAAATGACATTTAGACACGAAAACGAGCGCAATTGGGAATTGATAGAAAAGAGTAAAAATGAGGTCAAAGAACACCTCATCCGATTAGACCAGAGTCTAGAGAGACATGAGTATCTATCAGGCTCATACAGCCTTGCAGATATAGCCTTCACGCCAAGGATTGCGCTATTTGACCTAATTGGGATAGAAATAGACCCAGAACTCAGGAATGTAAGAAACTGGGTAGAGAGAATTAAATCAAGGCCGAGCTATAAGGCTCTGGAACTGTAGAAATGTAGAGATGGAATTATCCTGTCTCTACATTAACTTATGATTCTCCAAGGAGTTTTCTCCTTTTAAAATAATCCTTTTTTTTGCCTATGGATTTTTCATATATAAAATCTGCCAGAAATAGCTTTTTTTCATCGAGTGTCTGTAGCTTTTTTAAGTCTCTCTCCACCCATAGATTTATCTTTATTCTCTCCTCCTCGGTATAAGGGTTAGAGTGGGGAAGAGTAAGAACATAAGCCTCCTGAATGAGTTTCTTGTAGTTATTCTTTGACACAAGAATCTCCTTCATAGCCATTCTCTTGGGTATCGACTCAAACTCGATCTTTCTATTAAATAGCCTCGAAAGAAACGACCTACTTTTCTTTCGACTCTCCTCTTTGCCAGCGATCTTATAATAAGTTCTGCCTCCTTCTTCAAATGGAACAATCTTCCCCTCTTTAATCAGGGGATCAAGCTTTTCTTGTACGCGGAAAATGTCAGTCTCCGCTATCACAGACATCTCCCATATCGTAAGTGGTCCCCTTTCCTTGATTAACTCAATGTATGTAGAGGAATCTACAGACCCTATTCTCTTTACGCTCATTTTGGATTAATAATCAATCATGAAAACTGGATTGATGTCAAGGGTTATAAGACTCCAAATGGAAACCTAGGTTAAAATCTAAGCTCTGTCCACAATTTCAAATATCTTCCTCAATGCCTCACCCAATTTCTCAGGCCTATTTCCACCGGCCTGGGCCATATCTGGTTTTCCGCCTCCTCCACCATCAATGAGTAGAGCAAGCTCTTTTATGATCTTTCCTGCATGGAACCTCTTACTCAGATCCTTCGTAACGCCGACTAGAAGATAGGCCCTGCCATCGGTTCGACTTCCCAGAACTGCAAGCCCGGAGCCGATTTTTTCTTTAATGTCATCCCACATCCTTCTTAGTTCATCAGGGCTGAGACCTGAAACCTCCTCAGACAGAATCCTCACACCATTGACCTCTTTTATGTTGTTGAGGAGGGCCTTTGCCTTCTCACTCATCGCCTTGACTTTAAATGACTCTATCTCCTTCTTTATCCTCTCATTCTCCTCAACCATCTTCTTCAATTTAGAGATCAAGTCAGACTGGGGGACCTTGAGAATATCAGAGGCTTGGGAAAGGACCTCTTCCTGCTTCCTTATAAACCTCCATGCAGGTTCTCCGGCAATGGCTTCTATCCTTCTTACCCCCGCTGATGAAGCCGTTTCAGACACAATCCTAAAAAGCCCGATCTCCCCCGTTGTGTGAAGATGGGTTCCTCCGCAGAGCTCCTTACTGTAATCGCCTATACTTACAACTCTGACTCTATCACCGTACTTTTCCTCAAATATAGCCATAGCTCCGCTCTTTATTGCCTCGCTATATGGAACATCTACCTGTGTTATTACCCTATCATCCCATCTTACTCTGGTGTTTATAATGTCTTCCATCCTGTGTATGGTTTTGTCGTCAATTGGCGAGTAATGGGTAAAATCGAATCTCAATCTCTCCGGGGTAACAAGAGAACCCGCCTGCCTTACATGACCTCCAAGGACCTCCCTTAAAACTGCATGAAGCATATGGGTCGTTGTATGGTGTGTTCTCGCGCCGTATCTAAACCGCTCATCCACGTACATATCTACCTTATCGCCCACCCAAAGGATTCCCTTCTCTACAAATACGTGATGGACTATAAGATTAAGAAGCGGCTTTTTCGTATCTACTACTTGAGCCCTTCCCGACTCGCCCTCTATAACCCCCCTGTCACCTACCTGCCCCCCCGATTCACCATAGAATGGAGTCCTATCGGTTATTAGCTCTACTCTGTCGCCCGCGGCTGCACTATCAACGAGCCTTCCGTCCTTTATTATCGCTGTGATTCTTCCCGTATCCCTAGTCCTGTCATATCCCGTAAAATTGACAATGAGCCCGCCCGAAACAAACTCCCTATAGAGAGGTACCAATTCCTCCTCTCCCGAGCCCCTCCAGGCAAGTCTCGATCTCTCCCTTTGCTTCTCCATCTCCTCTTCAAACCCAGCGTAATCTACATCCAGTCCACTGTCTCTGGCTATATCTTGGGTTAAATCTACGGGGAAACCGTATGTATCATAGAGCTTAAATACAACATCACCAGGTAGAACCTTTTCGTCTCGATGCTTCTCAATCTCGAGATTCAAGAGTTCAAGACCTCTATCTATCGTTTGGAAGAACCTCTCTTCTTCATTCTTTACTACTTCCATTACAAAGCTCAATCTCTCTCCGATCTCCGGATATGCGCCCTGCATTATTTCTTTTACCTGATAGGCAAGACTAAAAAGACACGGCTCCTTAATTCCGAGCATCCTTGTATGCCGAACTGCACGCCTCAGGATTCTTCTCAGTACGTATCCCCTACCCTCATTTGAGGGAAGAACGCCGTCTGAGATCAAAAATGTCACAGCGCGGGCATGGTCGGCAATTACCCTCATTGAAACATCGGATAACAGATCTTCTCCATATGATTTTCCCGAAATCTCCTCAACCCTCGATATAATCCCACGAATGAGGTCTGTTTCATAATTACTCTTTACCCCCTGAAGCACTGCAGCGATTCTCTCAAGACCCATTCCCGTATCAATGCTCGGTTTTGGAAGCAGCGTGAGATTTCCCGATAAGTCCCTTTCAAATTGCATAAATACGAGGTTCCAGAGTTCAAGATAACGATCACAGTCACATCCTACGCCGCATGTTGACCTTCCACATCCAAAGGACTCACCCTGATCAATTATTATCTCCGAGCAAGGACCACACGGACCCGTATCACCCATTGCCCAGAAGTTATCCCTCTCCCCCATACGAACGATGCGTTCCGAAGGAAGATGGATTTGCCTTCTCCATATTTCAAAAGCCTCATCGTCATCCTTAAAGATGGTAACCCAGAGCCTATCTCCAGGGAGTTTAAAAACCTCTGTAAGTAGCTCCCATCCAAACCCTATTGCCTCGCGTTTAAAGTAATCTCCAAATGAGAAATTACCAAGCATCTCAAAGAATGTATGGTGCCTTGCCGTATAGCCGACGTTTTCAAGGTCATTGTGTTTTCCGCCTGCACGAACACACTTTTGACATGAAGTAGCCCTTGTATAAGGACGCCTATCCAATCCCAAGAAAACATCCTTAAACTGAACCATCCCAGCATTCGTAAAAAGAAGTGTGGGGTCATTCTTAGGTATCAGAGATGAGCTTTTGACAATGGTATGACCCCTGCCTTCAAAATATTTAAGAAATGCGTGCCTTATATCCTCGC
Source organism: uncultured Spirochaetia bacterium (assembly GCA_964389705.1). Classification (GTDB taxonomy): domain Bacteria; phylum Desulfobacterota_D; class UBA1144; order Nemesobacterales; family CSP1-2; genus PSLL01. The sequence goes on along the minus strand of CAYMEO010000052.1, from coordinate 12,631 downwards.
CTTTCATTATTTTGAATATCTAGCTAGTTGACACAAATCATTCGTGTCTAATATCTGCCTTTTCAGATTTTTTATTCATAAGCGGATACTCCGCCGCAAGCTGTCCGCAAGCCCCTAGGATATCCCGCCCTCGATTCTTCCTTATTCTCACATTTATCCCGTATGAGATTAGAATCTTCTGGAACTCAAGTACCCTCTCATCGGTTGGAGATTTATATGGAAGCGCTGGGGCTTCATTAAATGGAATGAGATTTATCTTGCATCTTATTCCCTTTAGTAATTCACCGAGCTCCCTTGCATCGCTGTCGGAGTCGTTGATACCTCTGAGGAGAACATACTCAAATGTGAGGAGTTTTCTATTGGGCAGGGGAAACTTACGGCTCTCTTCAATAAGCTCCTTTATTGGATATCTCTTATTGATCGGCATGATTTCATTTCTCAAATCGTCCCTCGATGCGTTAAGCGAGACAGAGAGATTTACAGGAATCTCCCTACCCAACTCCCTAATTTTGGGAACTATTCCAGATGTGGAGACCGTAATCCTTTTAGGAGAAAATCCGATAAAATCGGAATGCGTAAGTGTCTTTAATGCCTTTACTGTGCCCTCAATATTGTCAAGCGGCTCTCCCATTCCCATGAAAACTATGTTTGTAATGGGCCTTGAGTTACATTTACTTACTTCAAGAAATTGGTCTAATATCTCGGATGGCCTGAGGTTTCTTATCTTTCCAACCCTTCCTGTTAAGCAAAACGTACACCCAAGGGCACAACCAACCTGTGTAGATATGCAAAGTGTAGACCTGCGATCATCGGGAATTAGGACGCTCTCTATACGGTTTCTGTCCTCAAGCTCAAAAAGATACTTCTTTGTACCGTCATGAGAAGTCCGCTCCTCAGCGATTTTTAATGATGAAATCACAGCCACGCTACTTAGTGTTGACCTAAAACCCTTTGGAAGATCGGTCATTTGTTCAAACGAACCCACGTTCATCTTGTAAATCCATCTTCCCAATTGACGTGCACGGTAGGACTTCTCGCCCAATCCGACGACAAAATCACCCAGTTCCTCCGGACTTAGGTCTTTTAGATTAATTTTACTCATCCCTCTAATTTTACCCGTAAAGGGGGAGATTTAATAATCCGCCACCCCCTCCTTTTAGCCTCAGCCCTTAAAATAGGGTCCGGGTTTACAACGATCGGATTGCCTACAAGATTGAGCATCGGAATATCAGTTGCACTGTCTGTATAGAAGTAGCTCTTCTCTATATCAATCCCATTTTCCTCTGAAAACCTCTTTGCCCAGTATATCTTTCCCTCCCCCACACAAATTGGTTCAATTATCCTTCCTGTGAAAAACCCGTCCACTACCTCAAGTTGGGTAGAAAGGCAGTGGTCAATGCCGAGAAACCTTACTATTGGTTCACAGGTGTATTTTATAGAGCCTGAGAGAACAGCGGTTACATGACCCATATTCTTGTGATTCTCTATCCATTCCTTTGCGTGTGGGTATATATAATCCTTCACCACACTCTGGAACCAAGACTCACAGAATGAAATCATACCCGACTCGGGCCTCCCCTTTCTTCCGCTTACGAATCTCTTCATCATGGTCTCAACATCTAGGAGATTAAGCCTGTATTTGAGATAAAGGTAAGATGCCTTAATCATTTCCCAGCGTTTTATATCGCCTTTCTTGTAGAGGTATTTTGAATATAGATTCGCCGTAGTCTCACTGAGGAGCGTTTTATCTAGGTCAAAGAAGGCACAAATCTTTCCATTACTAAAGACATGCATTTAATCCCTACCCCATCTTGACATTTAAATCTTAACATTGAAATGCGAAGGGTCAAAGACGCAGATGGTCACAAATATGAAATTGAATTAATAAGCATATTGGACGTGCCATTATCTAAACCCGTATCACACCCTCTTCAACGGACACAATTGAGAAAGATGTTCCATAGTTTACAACCATCTCCTTGGCATCCACATAGTCACTTACCGATTTATAAATCTCAGATGATATGAGAACCTTCCATAGAGGCGCATCCTCGCAGATCGCCCTTGCAAGCCCTATCACCTCTTTTACGCCTTGCGGAATACCGGACTCTATATAAAACGGTACAGTCCTTGCTTCTATTCCAATCTTTCCACTTATAGGCTCTTTGCCCTCGACCTTCCTTTTCCTGCTCATATTTGCAAGAACCTCTAGCAATTCAACAGCCGCACAGACAGCCCTCAACTCAGGCTTATCCTGCTCATCAGGAACATTAAAGAGCGCGACGATTTCATCTTGAAGGAGCGCTTCTATAACACCACCATAGTTCGATACAATAGAAGAGGCGGCCTTCCTATATTGTGTAAGAAAAGCGGAGAACTCCGCGGCACCGAGCCTTGTAGAGAGCGCCTCGAAGTCAGCGATCTTGGCGACAAATGCAGTAACTCTTCTAACCTTTGGTTCTTCTTTCTTTTCAGAAACAACTACAGTCGGCTGAAACTTGGTAGGCTCCTTAGCCATATCCTCTTTCCTCTTTATCTGATCAACCATCTGGTTAAAGCTCTCAAAAAGCCTGATCATAAGGGGGTCATTGTGGATGTCCTTATCCATATCAAGCCTGGATGTGAGATCCCCGCGCGACACACGTTTGATCCCCATAATGATGCTCTCAATTTGGGCATCCCGCCTTTTAGAAGATGGAGAGGAGATCATGAGATAGATAGCGGAGAAAAAAATCCCTATTGCCACGCTCCAGAGGAGAGTATGAAGGATTAACTGTTTAACCTCAATCTCTTTAAGCCCCACTATAACCTTATATCCATCGGACATAGAAAGCCTAAACCTTTTTACACCAATCTCTCCTTCCCTACCTAGGCTTTCTTTGAGAATTCCATTTTCATCGAGGAGCTTTAAATATACAACGTCTGACCTCCCACTGAGCAGTTCCTTTGCAACCTGCGTGAAATCCTTTCTGCCTTCAAAAAGTCTTCCAATCTCATCGGCTTTGTACTTCAAAAACTGGGAGGCGCTAAAAAATGAATTAAGAACTGAGACAGCAACAGATAGGCACACAAAGATTATGATAATACTGATTCCGTTTTTAGCCCTCATGCCAAAGTCGTTTATCTTGTTTCCGGTCATGTTTTTACTCCCTCCCACCAGGACACAAAAAGAGGAGTGTAGCGGGAGTTTCTAAGTGTAATCCGCTGATAAGCAGCTAAACGAATATACTATGGAAATAAAAGGTCCAGTCATTATAGATTACCAACTGGCTAAACATATTACCTCGATTTATTCCTTAATCAATGGAAAAAGATCAGGAAAGAGAAAATCCCTTAAGTATGTAAAAAGAACCTAGTCAGTAAACAAGTGCTATACCAAAATCTTGCCGATCAGCCCTAAGACAAATGTTAGAAAAACAGCTCTGTCCAACAGATTTGAACACAATGAAAAGATTGGGCTTCTTCAAAATACATAGCACCGATTAATAATCGTGTCAACCCTCAGTTAATGGGATTGGAGATAGGTTTAACGCTTACCTTTGTCCTATCTCTACCCAACCTTTCAAACTCTACAATCCCATCCACTAGCGCAAATAGTGTAAAGTCCCTTCCAATACCTACATTCTCCCCCGGATGGAATTTCGTTCCCCTCTGCCTTGCCAGTATATTACCCGCCCGAACGACCTCTCCACCGAATTTTTTTATACCTAGCCTTCTGCCCTCGCTATCTCTCCCATTCCTTGAACTCCCTCCGCCCTTTTTATGGGCCATCTAATTTCACCTCCTAAATTCCAATATCCATTATTTCAACAGATGTATAAATCTGGCGATGCCCCCTTTTTCGCCTGTATCCCTTTTTCCTCTTAAACTTAAATACGATTATCTTTTCGCCCTTTTTGTGGCCAAGAATCTTGCCCTTAACTTTGACATTCTCAACCAAAGGGGAACCCACTTTAGTCCCCTTTTCAGGATCAGATATCATCAAGACCTCACTAAATTCTACGGTATCACCGGGGTTTCCTTTGAGTTTTTCTATTCTTATAATATCGCCCGGTCTTACTGTGTACTGCTTTCCACCGGTTTTAATAACTGCCTGCATTATTGGCTAACCTCCAAATTTAAGGAGTTAATTCTTGCCGATTTCCGGCTCATTGTCAAATCCACAATTCATTAAAGGAAGCTAATATGCGGTCAATCGAAATACAGAAATCGGGGTATATCTTGACCCTTCCGGATGGAGTACACTCCTTATAAGGGCAATTTCAGTTATAGAAAAAGAGGTATTTCGAGGAATCGGAAAAGAGCCTTTAGATCGTGCCCTTCCCTTGACCCTTCCTATTGTCACGTGAGAAACAAAAGTCCTGGCCTCCTTTTTAAAACCGATTGGCTCAAGCCTCTCTTCTATCTCATGCTGGAACCTTAAGAGCTCATAATTCTCAGACAAACCAATAAAGAGGACGCGCGGATTCTTGAGACTCGGAAATCCTCCAAATCTTGAAATCGCCGTTCTAAATGGAGAATAAGCTCTAACCGATTCCATAAGAGCAATCTTTATCTCTTCTATCTTTGCCTCTTCTACCTCCCCTAGGAATTTAAGCGTGAGGTGCAGCTTTTCATAGCCCTCCCATTTTACCCCCTCCCAATGGGGTTTCATATCCATTATATATCTTTTTATCTCAAGCTTTACTTCTTCTGGAATAAGCGCAGCAATAAATGCTCTCAACTAATCTAGTCCTTAGTTCTCAATTGCCAAACAAAATGGGCATTTAATCGGGATTTTTCTTATCCTCTTCCCTTCAAAATGATAAGCTGAAATCTTAAAATGGAAATCGTTGAGCGTTCCTGATATGGAGCCATCACGATTTTCCCTCCATCGCACTGAATGTTCATTGTCATTAATTCCTACAATTATATAGAGCTTTCCCTGCTCCATATCGTCTATATCAAGAGAACTCGGCTTTGGAACCCCTTTGAGTGATCCGTATTGTGGGTGAGAATGAAAGTCGCCTAAAAGTTCAAGCTTATCAAACTTAGGCAGAACGCTTTCAATTCGGGCGTGTCTCGCGCGATTTGAAGATACACCATTTCTCATCCTCTTTGCACTCTGATATGTAACGCTGTATTCGACAATGAAACGATCCTCGAGTTTATATCCGAGGAGAAGCCCAAGACACTCCTTTTTATAGACCTCTATCGAACTTAAAATAAGTCCCATAAAGGCCGCTTCTGAGAGAAAGACCCTCATAATCACCTGCACCAGGTTGGAAATGACTTACCGCCGTCTTTGGTAAGCGGTCTCTGATTTTCTCCATTGAGATACATTACATATATGTTCTTAGCCCCATTTCTTGTTGAAGTAAAGGCTATATAATGTCCATCCGGAGACCAAGAGGGATTTTCATTTCTCCTTGCCCCGCTTGTAAGTCTCTGCTCATCAGTTCCATCTGGATTTATTGTAAATATATTTGCCTCAGAGCCCTCTACCCTTACAAACGCTATTCTATTTATATTCGAGTTTGGAGACCAGGAAGGATCCGTATCATAGCTCCCCGATGTAATCCTCCTTACATTGCTCCCATTAGAGTTCATTACATATATCTGCGGCACGCCGCCTCTATTAGAGACAAAGGCTATCTGCCTTCCATCGGGAGACCAAGTAGGGGAAACATCTATCGCTGGATTGTGCGTGAGATTCACAGCCCCGCTCCCATCGGGGTTTGAGACAAATATATCCCCATTTTCACTATACGCTATCTTACTCCCGTCCGGAGACCACTCAGGGCTCTGATCCAATTTAAGTGCACGTGTAAGCCTCCGCTCTTCTATTCTGGGGGTGAGGCTGAGGACATATATATTCTGAGTCCACACCTTGTCGGAGCTAAAAACTATCTTCGTCCCATCGGAAGAGCAATGTGGTGAAAGGAGAAGTGAACGGTGACTTGTAAGACGCTTTATATTGTGCCCATCATAATCCATTATGTAGAGGTCTCTATTTCGTCCCGCACCTGAGACAAACACGATCTTTGAATTAAAAAATCCATCTATCCCTGTAAGCTCTTTCATAACCGCACTTGCAAACCTGTGGGCAGCCTCCCTAACCCTGCCTGGGGTAGCCTCATAGGACCTTCCCAAGATGTCCTTCTCCTGAGAAACATCAAAGAGCCTCACCGCAATCTGTATCCTGTCTCCCGAAGAGCCGTATTCGCCCTTTATAAGCTCCTCGGCACCTACATCGGAGAGGGCCTGAAAGTTTATTCCTCCGCTTCCATCCAGCAAAATACCCCTTGCATCATGAACATCAAAAAGCCCGGCATTGATAAGATCGTTCCTTAAGACATCAACAAATTCCCGAGCCTTTTCATCTCGGCTGCCCCCAACTGGGGTCAGGTCTGGAACAAAAACCGAAATCTTTTTTATAATAGGCCCATTGATCGGAGGGATAATAATCCTTGCCATAATGGCACCGGAAGAGACTATTAGTGTAACTAAGACCAAAATTAGTATATTGTATCTCATACCGCTCTCACTTTAGTTATTTAAATTTTTCATATTTATTATAAAGACTACAAAGTGAATTTCTAGGGTCTCATTAGAACATATCTTTTCTCTATAAACTATAGTTACTTATGCGAGTTGCAAAGCAATAGGAGTTATATCTAGATAGTACTAGGACCAGTCATCTCTATCATTTCGGGTCTGTGTCTCAGTAATTGAATATATATTTTATTAGAACTAATAGAAATCTTAATAATTTCGATGAGTTATAAAAATAATTTGTTATCCATTCATCGTGGTACAGGGCGTTACTTTATGCCCCCTACTCCTCAAGCTCTACGTTCCAGTAGGATGTATCAACAAAGCTAAGGAACGGCTCCCATTCCTTATATCTTATGGTCCTTACAGAGACATTGGCAAGTGGACTCCACATAGGTCTCTTGGGCTTGTTTATAAGCCTCATCTTAGCATCCTCAGGGGTTCTACCACCCTTTTTCCGGTTGCAATCCATACAGCAGCACACAACATTTTCCCATGTACTCCTTCCCCCAAGGGAGCGGGGGATTACATGGTCTATTGTGAGCTCAGAGCGCGGAAATCTCTCGCCGCAATACTGGCATGAATCTCCGTCCCTCCTGAATATATTGATCCGATTAAACTTTACCTCCTTCCTAAGCATCCTGTCATATCTGAGGAGCACTATTACGCGCGGGATCCTAATTACCCTGCTTACAGTCCTAATTGCATCCTCTTCTTTCATCACTGAAATCTGAGACCACGACTCGAAATCAAATGTCTCATAGTTTCCCCCCACAGCCTTTGCAGCCCCGCAATAGAGCATAACAAAAGCCCTCTTTACACTCGTTACAGTAATCGGAATAAAGTAACGATTAAGAACTAAAACAGGCGAAGTTAACATATTAGGCTAAAAATCTACCTATTTTTAATCAACCCTGCAAGTTAAGGATTTCTTCATAGACAAAGTTTAATACTGTATTCACAGATAATTAACAGCGTGTTTATAATAGACAAACCGCGAGAGGAAGAGTCTGTGCCTGCCCATATAATCATAATAACAGGTAGTAGGGAGAACCCATTCCCAATACAACTGTTAAATTTTATTGTATCCTTATTCCTAAGGAGGTGAATCTATGTATAGCCTCTTTATGATCTTTTTTACTCAGGTGATATTCTGTGTCCTTGTCTTTATATTGATTTACCACTTCATAAAGGAAAATACCGAGCTTAAAGAAGAGATTAAGCGCTTCAAAGAGGCGTCGGGGAAAAGGGAGGTTAATTAGATGTACCCGGAGCTAATTAGGATTGGAAACTTTACAATCTCATCCTATGGAGTAATGGCGGCAATTGCGTTTCTTGTCGCATACTGGCTCTCGTCACTTGAATTTAAAAGACGGGGACTGGATGAAAAACTCCTCGGCAATTTTCTTATTGCCGCAATGTTAGGCGGGATAGCGGGATCAAAGATCCTCTACCTGCTTGAGAACGTTCCTATATCAGAACTCTTAAAAGACCCAATTTCATATCTCTTCTCTCGGGGCGGTTTTACGTATTACGGGGGGCTATTTGGCGGCGCACTACTTATGTGGATTATCGCATATAGAAACAAGATGAGTTTTTGGACACTTGGAGATGCCATAGCCCCTGCTGTTGCCATAGCCTATGCCATTGCGCGCGTAGGGTGCTTCCTTGTAGGAGATGACTACGGGGTTCCATCAGACCTTCCTTGGGCTATTGCTTTTCCGAAAGGGCTTCCTCCAACGGATGTGAGGGTCCATCCCACACAGATTTATGAGATTATTTTGTCATTGATTATTTTTACTTACCTCTGGAGAATCAGAAAAAAAGATGCACCCACGGGATGGCTGTTTTCTATCTTTTTGATACTTGCCGGGGTTGAAAGGTTTCTCGTAGAGATTGTAAGGAATACAACCCCAAGCCCAATCCCCCATATATCTGTAGCCCAACTTATGTCAATTGTTATGATAGTCATAGGAGTCATAAAACTCATCCAGATTCGCACAGCAAAGGCCAATGTGGAGAGGGGGCACACATAAAGCCTTTTTCTCAAAATACCCCCTTAGGTATCTTATAGAGTGATGAAAATCACCAAATATGACCTCGTTCTATCCGTTATTTCAGGTGTTCTATTTCCCATTGCGTTTGTGATTCCTTATGCGGGAATTCTTTCCTGGTTTCTGCTCATTCCGTTTTTCACGTCAATTGGAAACAAATCCCCCTGGGGCGCATTTCGTCTGGGGGTATTGACGGGAACAATTGCAAATGCTATAGGGGCATACTGGCTCATTGGAACGCTTTCGAGATTTGGCGGATTTCCCCTTTTGGTCAGTCTAATTTTTCATCTCGCAATAAGCATATACTCGGGGCTTCCATTCGCCATATTCGCTTATATAACGACAAGGCTCGGACTCTTTGGAAAACATGGATTATTTTCTGCCCTTCTCATAGCAGCCGTCTGGACATCGGTTGAATTTCTTTTTCCATTTCTTTTCCCCTATGGGATCGCAAGCTCTGAGATCAACTATCTTCCTCTAATTCAGATATTTGACCTCCTGGGTAGGTATTCTCTTAGCTTCTTGATTGTCCTTGTAAATGTGGCATTAATGAGGCTAATCGTAAGGCTCTTAAATCACCGCCTGGCACCCGTCTTAGACGTTTTAACATCATTCATACTCCTCATCTTTGTAATCGGCTATGGCTTCTGGAGAATAGGTGTTGAGACCGAGAAAATAGGAGAGGCACGAAAGATCACAGTTGGCATTGTACAGGCCAATGTTGATATCTTTGAGAAGAAGCAGAAGAATGAAAAAACGATCTCTGAGAAACATAGGGTTATGTCTTATGCACTCAATTCCCCCGATCTCATTATCTGGCCTGAGACCGCCGTTCAAGCCTGGATTCCGGCCTCGGCGCACTTTCTCTCAGACAACGGAGAATTAATCATCCCTCAAACAAGAGGCTCCTATTTCCTAGTTGGCGGTCTATCATATAAGGTCAATAAAATAAATCCCGATGGCATACCAGATGAGAAAGATATAGATAAATTTAATACGGCATTCCTTACAGACGCGCAGGGAAGGATACTCGGAAGATACAATAAGGTCAAACTCCTTCTTTTCGGCGAATATCTGCCGTTTGCAAAGTACATCCCTGCTCTAAAGGGTATCAGCCCCGCTTCTGGGGATTTCACTCCGGGAAATGAACTAGATGTCCTTGAGATAAAAGAAAAGGGGATAAAAATCGCCCCGCTCATTTGCTATGAGGATATAATACCGTCTTTTAGCAGGAGATTTGTATCAAAGGGTGCAAATCTCCTTGTAAATATCACAAACGACGCATGGTTTGGAAAGTCATTTGAGCCGTATCAGCACCTTTCTTTTTCCATACCGAGCGCGGTTGAGACAAGGCGATTCCTCATAAGGGCCACAAACACAGGTATAAGCGCAATAGTTGACCCGGTCGGAAGGGTAGTTGCAAAGACAGAGGTATTTGAGAGGACAACCCTCAACGGAAAAGTCGGGATTATAGATGGAGATAAGACACTCTACACAAAGATAGGAGATGTTTTCCCATGGGGATGTTTAGTATTCTGGCTCGGTTTTGCGGTAGTGGCAAGGTTAAGAAGAAAGAACCCCGCCTAGGGCTGTAAGGAAGGCATCATTTTCTTCTGGCGTTCCTATGGTTACGCGCAGGCAGTTCTTCAGCCTTCCGGGAGAATTAAAGTTTCTAATTAACACACCCCTTTCTATAAGTCCCCCGAAGACCCTATCTGCATCGTTTACCCTAAATAGAATAAAATTTGCATCGCTCGGATATACCTCGACTCCATCTATAAGCTTCAGCGCCTTATAAACCCTATCCCGCTCTAATGTTATGAGTTGTACATTCTTCTTCACAAACTCCACATGGTCAAGAACCACCTCGGCTATACGCTGGCTGAATGAGTTTACATTGTACGGAAGGCGCACCTTATTTATCTCCCTTACAATTTCATCCCTTCCAAAGAGTATACCCATCCTTATACCCGCAAATCCGACCTTCGACATAGACCTTAGAATCACGAGATTCTCATATTTCTCAATTAGGGGAAGAAAGGTCCTTCCAGAAAAATCGCAGTATGCTTCGTCCAAAACAACAATGCCATTTGAGTGCTTGAGAATCTCAAAAATCCTCTCATCAGAAAACCTGTTTCCCGTAGGGTTGTTGGGAGAGGCAAGAAAAATCAAATCTGGATTCTTTCTGCTTATCTCTCTTAGAGTCACATCAACATCAATGTCAAACCCATCATCAAGCTCAACCTCAATGGGTTTAAGTCCAAGGGCAATACCTGTTATTCTGTACATGGAAAATGTTGGCACAGGATAGAGCACCCTTCCGGTTCCCCCAGAAAATGTTGTCATTAGCATCCCTATAAGCTCGTCTGAGCCATTGCCCAATACAATCCCCTCTGAAGGAAACCCCGTTATTCTTGAAACCTTTTCCCTTAAAGCCCTTGCCCCGGGATCGGGATACCGATTAATCGCAACCCTTTTTATCCCTTTAAGGACCTTATCCAGAACTTCATGAGGAGGGGGAAAAGGGCTTTCATTTCCATCAAGCTTTACACGGCAATCTACATGAGGAACGGAGTAGGCAGAGAGCCTCTGTATGCCCTTTTTTACCCTTGATTTCACAACGTCTTCATACTGCTCCACAGGCTTTCTCTCCCGCCCCTTGAGAACCTTTCTAGAGATAGACCTATCCTTTCTTTTTAACTCTCCTTCGATTTCACCCACGCACTCACTACAGATCCTCGCCCTTTTTCCCTGAAACACCATTCTCTCCCCAACCTGTTCCCTTCCACAGAAAGAGCATGCATCCTTTCCCTCGAATACCTCACCTATACTGAACTCATCGAGGATCTCCCTTACAAGATTAAGGCACTCCCTACAAATAGAGAACCCTCCCCTTTGGATAATTGATTTATTCTCCTCAGATGAAACGTCACAGAATGAGCATATTATTTCCAAAATATTTACTCCTTACTTAATATCTACCGGGAATTTCGGCTACTAATTTTAACTCGTATTACGCATATTATTCCATGCCAAGGTGTATGAGTAAGTAAGACATTGTCATAACTACACAGATGGGACTTTCCATTCTGACAATGCTTCTTTTACTTCACGAATCCTTCTTTGAAACTCTTCGCTTTAAATACGCCTATAGTTGAAAGTACTCTTCGTGTGACCTTTTCCTCTAACTTTATCCCTCTTTTTTTCAGATATTTCCTAAATGTTCTCGTATTATATCGGTCATAGCAACCCGTCTTCTTTTTGCTCATTAAGATATATCGTCATTTTTTCCAAGAAATTTTGACATACTGACATATATATGTCAAAAACCACGACTCCGAAATGAACGATCGTCGGTGTCACAAATGCGGCGCCAGTCTCCACCGTACGTAGTGCCGGCCTATTGGCAATGAGTGTAACGACGACGAACTGCAATCCGATTATTCAGATCTGAGGGAAGCCATGTCAATGGAGAATCGGTACTTCACATCGGATTTGAGCAGCCTTTCGTATGCTTCGTTGACCTTCTGTATGGGGATGACTTCGACATCGGCTGTGATGTTATGTGCCCCGCAAAAGTCGAGCATCTCTTGGGTTTCAGCGATGCCGCCTATCATAGAGCCGGACAGACTGCGGCGCCTGATGATGAGGCCTAAGGCCGAGACGCTAAGGGGACTCTCTGGTGCACCGACAAGAGTGATGTTGCCATCACGGCGGAGCAGGTTGATATATGCGTTGATGTCATGATCGGCGGAAACGGCATCAAGGATGAATCTGGCCGCGATAGCCCAATCGAGAAACTCTTGGGACATGGCCTTCATCTTTACACACTCCTTGCCTTCTCCAGCCGCGCGTGGACCAGCTCGATGACCACCTCACGCGCTGCCAAACCACATCTCCTCGTCGGGGTTTCTGCCCGTGCGGTCGGGGTTTTCGCGGTCCAGATGCCAGCGTATGTGGTTAGTCGCGATGTATTCGCGGATGCGGTGCAGGGCGTCTTCGGTGCGGATGATGTGTTCGTAATAGTTGCGTTGCCAGACGGG
>CAYMEO010000051.1:0-20200 GCA_964389705.1 uncultured Spirochaetia bacterium | reverse complement strand
TTATTCGTACTCGTGACCCCTCTGTTTTGTCTCATTTCCCCTGAACCAGTACAACATATTTCTTTCTGTTTTTGTTCCTGTTAAAATTATTGTTAATCGTATCTACCTAATTGGAATATTAATGGCTCCTAATCTGTCTTATATCTTGAGACTATTTTTATATAAAGCAATTTTTTAGTAAAAGCCATGGCAAAGGTAATCTCAGTTGGTACAGCTAATGTCCCTTACAAATTTTCTCAGAGTGAAGTTAAGGATTTTGTATATAGACTATTTTCCGGCTCATATGAAGATATAGAAAGAATGATTAATGTCTTTGACAATTCGATGATTGAAATGCGCCACTTCACTCAGCCCAAAGAATGGGCCATTCAAATACACGGCTTTAGGGAGCGAAATGAGCTATACGTTAAGGACGCGTGCACTCTCTCATCTGAGGCTGTGCGCAACTGCATAAAAGAAATAAATGCATATTTCCCCGACTTTGACCATATAATATTTGTATCGAGTACCGGGATTTCTACTCCCAGTATAGATGCACTACTTATTAATGAACTCAAACTCAACTGTCACATAAGACGCACTCCAATCTGGGGACTTGGATGTGTGGGAGGAGCAGTTGGTCTTAGCCGTGCGTTTGAGTATACACGCGCATATCCAAATGGCAGTGCTCTTCTTATTGCAGTAGAGATATGCAGTCTGGCATTTCAAAGAGATGATTATTCAAAGAGCAATATTATTGCTACATCCCTCTTTTCAGATGGGGCGGCAGCGGCAGTTGTAGTGGGTAAAGAACACAAACTCTTTGATCGTGTAGGTATAAGTTTTATTGATTCACTCTCAACTACATTCCCCAATTCACTGAATGTTATGGGCTGGGAGGTAGTAGATACCGGTTTTAAGGTCATATTCAGCAAAGACATTCCGACAATAGTAAGAAAATACATAAAACCAAATACTACAGAACTCCTGAACAAACACAACCTGACTCTGAGTGACATCAAACACTTCATCACTCACCCCGGAGGATTAAAAGTCATAAGTGCATATGAAGAATCACTTGGTCTGCCAAGTGGCGCTCTTGAGCTTTCAAGAAAAGTCCTTCGCGAGCACGGCAATATGTCATCGCCCAGTGTGCTTTATGTCTTGGATGAGTTTCTTCGGAATGGGAAGTACAGCTTAGGGGATTATGGTTTAATCTCAGCACTCGGTCCAGGATTTAGTTCCGAAATCATTCTGTTTCAAGTTCACTCATAATGACATCCTAATGTTTGATAATAATGGGTGTATAACACCAATAATATGACCGTCTTCTTCGCATTTGTCCTCTTTATAATCATACAGCGTGCATCAGAACTCACGCTTGCAAGAAGAAATGAGAAGATCCTTAGATCTCAAGGGGCAATTGAGTTTGATAAAGATGGATACAGAGTCATTGCGGCAATGCACGTAACCTTTTTCATCTCACTTATATACGAGAAGATATTTCTCCATAGAACCCTAAATACATACTGGACTCTTTTTGCTGCTCTTTTTGTCGGAGCCCAAATCCTACGATACTGGGCAATCAGAAGTCTTGGCGTGCATTGGAACACAAAAGTCCTGGTCATACCGGGGAAAAAATGGATTACAATGGGTCCCTATAAATATATACGTCATCCAAACTACGTCGCGGTTATAACAGAGATCGCCGCAATACCCTTGATTTTTTCGTGCTATATAACTGCGGCCGTATTTAGCCTAGTCAATTTAATTTTGCTCAGAAGAAGGATAAAGATTGAAGAGAGCGCGCTAAGAGAGGCTTCGATCTCCTCAAGCTCATTGGGATAGGTCCGATTATTTAGGTCCAGTTCGATAACTTTACGGAGGCTTTCTTCTGCCTCCCTATCCATTGGCATTATAAGCTAAGCGAGACTACCCGTGGCAGAGCCAACGGGCATCAAAAACTAAAAACAAAAGCTAACTGTTGGCTATTATGATACTCAATATAACGCTTTATAACCTCTGTAGTTACTTCGTCTCCTACAGTTCTTACAAAATATCCATCACTCCAAAATTCTCCTGCACAAGGTCTCCTAGCACTTCTACTTTTGAGTATCCTTACTATTTCACCAGATCCATACTTTGGTAGAAAACTAAAAAGGGGGGTATTCAACAGGTGTTTTAATAAACCGTTGTCAAGAGAACCTCCACACTCTACTCTTAATAATTCCTGAATCCTACATTAAGACCAATAAGACTAATTTCCGGATGTAAGACGCAGGATCAAATCCCCCGCCTCAACACTCTCTCCGATAGAGGCAAAGATCTTCTCCACAACACCCTCTTGAAGGGATTTAATATTTGTCTGCATCTTCATCGCCTCAATCACGACCAATGGCTGCTCACGGTTTACTTTATCACCCTCTTTAACAAAGAATTTCACCACCTTACCACTAAGAGGTGCCCCTACCTCCTGTGGGTTGGATGTATCGGCTTTTGGTCTTGCCTGAGAGGCAATTGGAGCGGATTTATCCGGGATTCTTACAGGACGTGGCTGTCCATTGAGTTCAAAAAGCAATGGTCGGCGTCCGTCGGATTCAATATCTCCGATGGCAAAGAGCTTTATAAGGAGGGTCTTGCCCTCTTCAATCTCAACCGTTATTTCATCGCCCGGTTGCATACCATAGAAGAACGCCGGAGTAGGCACAAGAGATGTATCACCGTAAAGGGTGCGGTGGCGATCAAATTCCTCAAATACACCGGGATAGAGAAGGGCAGATATTACATCCCGGTTGATTACTGAATGCCCAAGCTGCTTCTCCAACTGCCTTGCCTTAGACTCAAAATCTACCGGTGGGATGAGTTCGCCGGGGCGCACCCTGATAGGCTCTTCGCCCTTGAGTATAACCTTCTCTAACTCACGTGGAAAGCCGCCCGGAGGCTGTCCTAAGTTGCCGCGTATCATATCAACCACAGACTCTGGGAAATTCAACTGATCTCCCCTTTTTATCACATCCTCCGCAGTGATATTATTCTGAACGAGGAATAGAGCCATATCACCCACCACCTTAGATGACGGTGTGACTTTTATAATATCCCCAAATAGCCGATTCACATCGGCATACATCCGCTTTACCTCCTCCCACCTGTCTCCAAGCCCAAGTCCCCTTGCCTGATCGCGCAGATTCGTGTATTGACCCCCAGGAATCTCATTTATATAAACATCGGCATTTGTAGACTTCATATCACCCTCAAATGGCGCATAATATCCCCTCACCGCCTCCCAATATGCAGAGAGCTTATGGAATCCCCGCACATCAAGCCCCGTGTCACGCTCCCTTCCCTCCAAGGCTGCGACAATAGCATTTAGGCTCGGCTGAGCGGTAAGCCCAGACATTGCACTTATTGCAAGGTCAACTATGTCGGCCCCCGCCTCTGCCGCCTTTAGAATCGTAGCCTCCCCGTTTCCGCTTGTAGCGTGTGTATGAAAGTGAATGGGCAGCCCTGTTTCCTCTTTGATCGCACGCACGAGTTTTTCAGCCGCATATGGCTTGCATAGCCCCGCCATATCTTTTATAGCGATAAAGTGTGCCCCCATATCTGAGAGCTCTCTTGCTAGATCCACGTAGTACTTGAGTGTATATTTATCGCGCTTGGGATCGGTGATGTCCCCCGTGTAACAAATAGCCGTCTCAACTACCTTGCCCGTATCAAGCGCAGTCTCGATTGCAATCTTCATATTAGAAATCCAGTTAAAGCAGTCAAATATACGGAATATATCAATCCCCAAAGATGCCGCCTCTTTTATAAACTCCCGCACGAGATTGTCCGGATAATTTGTATACCCTACAGCATTTGCACCCCGTATGAGCATCTGGAACATGGCATGGGGCATCGCCTTTCTGAGCCGTGAAAGACGCTCCCAAGGGTCTTCCTTGAGAAAGCGCATACACACATCAAATGTCGCTCCGCCCCACATCTCAAAGGAGAATATGTCCCTGCCAATCTGAGCAGTAGCCTCGGCTATACGAAGCATATCGTATGTCCTCATACGCGTTGTAAGAAGTGACTGATGCGCATCTCGAAACGTAGTATCGGTTATGAGGAGTCGCCTCTGCTTAAGAACCCATTTGGCTAGACCCAAAGGACCCTTTTCATCAAAAACACGTCTGTGTTCTGGAATCTGTTTAAGATCACCTTCTATCTCAGGCACGCGTGGCACAATAGGCGGACGCTCAGCCCACTGGGGGGGTCTTGGCAGGACACGATTTACACTCACCTCCCCTATAAAATTTAAGAGCTTTGTTGCCCTGTCGCGCGGCTCCTGAACCTCAAAAAGCTCCGGGTGCTCATCAAGAAAAGACGTATCGCACTCGCCCCTACGGAAAATAGGATGCCGAATAACATTTAAGAGAAATGGGATGTTATTTTTTACACCTCTTATGCGAAACTCTTGAAGGGCGCGGTCCATCTTACTTATGCACTGGTCAAACGTAAGCCCCCAGGATGTAATTTTAACCAGCATTGAGTCATAGTACGGCGTAATTACGGCGCCGACATAGGCGCTTGCCGCATCGAGCCTTATACCGAACCCACCGGGGGAACGGTATGCAATTAGGCGCCCAATATCGGGTCGAAAGTTTCTTGTCGGATCCTCGGTTGTGATACGGCACTGAAGGGCACACCCGCGGTGCTTTATCGCAGATTGCCTGGGGATTCCAATCTGAGGGTCCGACAGGCGATAGCCTTCGGCAATACGAATCTGAGACTGTACCAGGTCTATCCCCGTAATAAGCTCAGTAACCGTATGCTCTACCTGTATACGCGTATTCATCTCTAGAAAGTAGAGGTTTCTTTGCCTATCTACAAGAAACTCTACTGTGCCCACGCTTGTGTAGTTTACCGCCCGCGCTACACAGAGGGCAGCCTCGTAAATCCTCTCTTTCAATTCCTCGTCAATCGCGATGGCAGGGGCAAATTCAGTAATCTTCTGGTGCCTCCTTTGAACAGAGCAGTCACGCTCAAAGAGGTGAACTATGTTGCCGTATTGGTCACCAAGAACTTGAACCTCAATATGTTTAGGATGCTGAATATATTTCTCGAGTATTAAGGCATCGCTTCCAAATGCGGCTTTTGCCTCAGAGCGTGCCTGCACGAGATTCTCAAGGAGGGATTTGCGGTCTTGGGCAACGCGAATGCCGCGTCCTCCCCCGCCGTGCGCCGCTTTTATAAGCACCGGATAGCCGTGTGTCTCGGCAAATTCAATTGCTGACTCATCATCGGATATAAAACCCTCTGTTCCCGGCACAATAGGGACGCCTATGCTAGAGGCAAGCCGCCTTGCCTCTGCCTTGTCCCCCATGAGGGCAATGACATCCGGTGTGGGACCTATAAAGGTAATGCCAGCCTCAATGCAGGCACGAGCAAACTCAGGGTTTTCAGATAGAAATCCATATCCCGGGTGTATGGCATCCACGTTTTTATCGCGAGCCAGCCGAATAATGCCCTCAATATCGAGATAAGCCTCAACAGGCCCCTTCCCTTTTCCTATAAGGTAGGCTTCATCGGCCTTGTTTCTGTGAAGAGAAAAGGCATCTTCCTCTGAATAGATAGCAACCGTACTGATACCAAGTTCAGTACAGGCGCGAAAAACTCGTATGGCGATCTCTCCCCGGTTTGCCACCATAACCCTGCGAAAGGGTCGAATTGTCTTCTTTTTCCTTTTAGTTCGTAGGCCCATTTGTTTGATTCCTTAATATTGGAAGAGTAATCAAACAAATATAAAGGCGGATTCATTATAACACAACCCTAATTTTGAAGTTCGGTTTTACACTAGTATAATATGCCAAACAAGTTCATAAGGGAAATAAACATGGAAACTCAGAGGTTCTCTATAGGTGAAGCAATCGAGTTTGGCTGGAATATCACGAAAAATAATCTCGGCTTTTTCATAGTGGTCTTTATAATCGCGGGATTGATACTCATCATTCCGGGAACACTCAGCCAGTTAACAAGACAAAATGCCCTGGGTCTATCCATCATCTTTAGTATTGGTTCTTTTGTTTTACAGTTAATAATAGGGATGGGGCTAATCAGAATTGCTATAAGATTCTACGACAATGGGAAGGCAGAATTTTCAGACCTCTTCTGCTGCCTCCATATATTTTTTAAGTACCTGCTCGGTTCGATTCTCTATGGACTAATTGTTTCAGTCGGGATAATCCTGCTCGTTATTCCCGGCATCATATGGGCTATCAAATTCTATTTCTTCGGCTACCTTATTGTTGATAAGAACCTAGGACCAATTGAAGCCTTAAAAAGAAGCTCCGCAATCACAGACGGCTCCAAATGGGATTTGTTTCTCCTTGGATTATTACTTTTCGGTATCAATTTAATCGGCGCAATCCCTTTTTTCCTCGGCTGGTTTGTCACCATTCCCATAACAATGGTTACCATGGGCTTTGTCTATCGCAGATTGTTCCCTGAGACAGAGATTCCTAAAACGGATACTACTCAAATAAGCAAGACCCCAATTAATCCTTAAAGATTAGCAACCACACAACCAATTTATTGAACTTATATTGACTGTGTGACACTAAAACAATTAAACTTTATCTAAATGTCCTTTCCCGCTTATCGTCCAAGAAGACTGAGAAGAAATGAGAACATACGCAGAATGGTTCAGGAAACTGAACTCTCTGTAAGCGACTTTATATATCCTATGTTTATCATACCAGGCAGAGGAATAAAAGAAGAGATAAACTCCATGCCTGGGATATTTAGACAGTCAATTGATAACGCCATTGAAGAGATAAAGGAAATAAGAGACATCGGAATCCGGGCGGTGCTTCTCTTTGGCATTCCTGAGAGAAAGGATGAATTCGGCTCTGAAGGCTATGATGAAAACGGCATTATACAGAGGGCTTTAAGAGAAATAAAAAAAGAGGTAAAAGACGTTCTTTTGATCACAGACGTCTGCATGTGTGAATACACGAGTCACGGGCACTGCGGAATTATAAAGATGTCGTCCCCACACACATTAGGCGGAGAAAAGGGCGATGTATCAAACGATGAGACGCTTCAGTATCTGACAAGGATCGCGCTTTCTCATGCAAAATCGGGAGCCGACATTGTAGCACCATCAGATATGATGGACGGGCGTGTGGGTGCAATAAGGGAGGCTCTTGATGAAAACGGATTCAATGATATAGGGATACTGTCCTATTCCGCAAAATACGCCTCCGCATTCTACGGACCATTTAGAGAGGCCGCGGAATCCGCACCCCAATTCGGTGACAGGTGCGGGTATCAGATGAACCCGCCGAATGTAAGGGAGGCGCTGCGTGAGATCTCACTCGACATTGAAGAGGGGGCAGACATAGTAATGATAAAGCCCGCCCTTTCGTATCTTGATGTGATAAGAGCAGCTAGGGAGAGATTCGATCATCCAATTGCCGCATATAATGTGAGCGGTGAGTACTCAATGGTAAAGGCCGCTGCAAGACTCGGATGGATTGATGAGGCTAGAGTAATGATGGAGATTCTTACGAGTATAAAACGCGCTGGAGCAGATATAATACTTACGTATTTTGCAAAAGACGCTGCAAGGATCCTAAATCCACACGGGAAATAAAACATGGGAAACACCTTATATAAGGTCGTTGAGGTTACAACCGTTACTGATGAAGAGCTAGAAAAGGTGATAAACGAATGGGTCAAAAAGGGATGGGGCTTTGATACGATTCAATTCGCAATGAGGGAATCATCAAAAAGACCAGCCATGGCATTTGTGATCTTTACAAAGAGCGAAAATACAGATTAGAATCTAACCGACTCTATTCCAATTTATGCAGATGAGCCCCATTACTATGAGAAAAATTCCTATAATCCTTAAAGCAGATAGGCTCTCATTGAGGAAAATGAATGCATAGAGGGCGGTAAAAAGCGGATATGTGGCAATTATTGGAACCACTCGCGAAGTAAGATCCTGTTTTAGCACAAAGAAATAGAGTGATAGTCCAACGACCCCACCTAAAAACCCTGCAAGAAATATCCAGAGAAGGGTTTTTCCATCAACGCTCATAAAATCCCTGTACCTTCCCGTTGCGACTGACACTATAAGGAGGCATGAGGCCATAAACGTAAAACGCAAAGTAACAACCGTAAATGGAGAAGCCCTTACCAAACTCAATTTCTCAAATATAGGATTAAGACCCCATATTAACGCCACAAGCAAAGATAAAACCATAAATTTCATGATATACCTCCACAAAACAAGACACCTCAATCTAACAAAACCGTTTAGGAAAGTAAAGACCGATGATTACGACTAGAATCCGCTCAATGAACTGCATCAGAATCCGGCGCTCTTGGCAGTCCTATAAGAAGCCAGACGATGAGTAGAACCAAGCCAAGAATCAATGGGAAAAACCGGCTTGAGTGGTAGAGAACCCCGGTAATCATACCCCCTAGGGATGAGCCCAAGAAGCCAGCCAGATTATAAACGCCCGTAGCGGCCCCCCGACTCTCTGACGGAACCTGCTGTGTTAAAAAGGCGGGAAGCAATGACTGAAAAAGTGTATATCCTAGAAAGAATACACCGCCGGTTGTATATAAAATCCACCTTTGAGAGCCACCAATCAGGGGAGCCAGGAATCCGAGAATCATAAAGACCCATCCGCCCCTTATAGGCAATTGAAATCTTCCCTGCCTTTCGGCGCGGCGGACATATGGAAAAACAAATAAAATACTGGGAAGAAAAATTATCAAATAAACCTTCCACAGTTGTGTTCGACTGAATCCGGTATGAACCCAGTCCAAGGGATAAATAAAAAAGAATAGGTTTAAAACAAATGAGAGTATTAAAGCGGCAATATAAAGCCGACTTACTTTAAAACCATTCATAAGTCCGCCGAGGCGTAAACCCCGATGCATTAATGACTCCACCCTCTCTATCCTGACCTGAGGAAGAAGAAATCCAGTAACCAAAAAGGCAAGAAAGCTCAGCGCGGCAAGTAGATAGAATAACCCGTTAAAACCGAATCGGGCAGCCAGAAACGGTCCTCCAAGAACGCCGATCGCAAAAGCGGCACCGACGGCAATTCCTGCAATTGTAAAGGCCTGTGCCCTTACTTGAGGACGGGTTAAATCACCCAAAGTCGCCATTGCAACGGCGCTCACTGCACCGCTACCTTGGAGAACACGGGCAAGTATCAACTGATTTATATCCCTGGCAAAACCGCAGATTAAACTCCCCAGTGAGAATAGGAAGAGCCCTATGAGAAGCGGAGGCTTGCGACCGAAACGGTCGCTCGCCCATCCAAATGGGATTTGAAGCACGCATTGAGCGAGGGCGTATATGCCAAATGCGACTCCAACCAGAGGCAGTGTTGCACCGGGGTATTTAATCGCATAAACGCTGAAAATCGGGAGGAGTAGGAAAATCCCCAAAAGGCGCAGCGCAATTATAAAACTCATAATGATGACGGCTTGTTTCTCTTGATGGGTCAATGTGTTGTTTTAAGTTTGAACGAATCTAGTCTAAGGAGATTGACTTAGTCTACCATATCGAAATGAGAATTAAAGTGTTTTCTTATTAATCAATTAGAAACTACATCAAAATACCGTCAAAGCCAAGGTTATCAAAGAAATGCTAAATGGTATTTTATGTGTGGAAACTAGCCCTCTTTTTTACCTTGCCGAAAGCACAATATATATAAGAATCGCCAATGCTCCGATTGCCATGATGGCGGCATAGAATCTTAAAATTCCCGCCTGCGCCGCGCGCACTATACCAGCCGCGCCCCTTGCAATACCTGCAACCCCATTTACTATGCCGTCAATTATCATTACATCAAACACAGCCCAGAGTATATTTCTCGATAAATAGGTAAACGTTTCTACAAAAGCCGTATTGTATATTTCATCCACAAACCATTTTCTATAAGAGCCCAGGTAGAGAGGAGATATAAACGGATTTTTTGCAATCTCTTCGGGAAGAGATGGTTTTACAACATAAATATAAATCGCAATTCCAATTCCCAAGAAGGAGGCAACGGTTGAAAGCCCGACAAGAATCCAACCCCCGATTATGTGATGTGACGCTTGACCCATCTCTTTTTGTAAAAGAAATGGGGCGAGAAACCCCTGAAATACACCTGATGGAATTTCCGCAATCTTTCCCATGAATTCAGGGAGATCTATATATCCGCCTATAACGGAGAGAACCGCAAGAATTAAAAGGGGGATAATCATTGAAGGAGGCGATTCGTGTATATGATGCCTTGTTTCCTCTCCCATCCGCGTTTCACCCTCAAATGTGAGAATGTAAAGGCGCAACATGTAAAAAGCCGTGAGCACAGCTGTAAGGAGCGCAACGATCCAGTGAACAATGTAGCCCCTTTCATAAATGGCATCCAGGATGGCATCTTTACTGAAAAAACCCGAAAGGAGCGGAACACCAGAGATCGCAAGTGTACCTACAAGAAAGGTGTATGAGGTTATTGGGAGGAATCTCCTTAAGCCCCCCATCTTCCTTATATCCTGCTCGCCGCCTAGCGCATGTATTACACTTCCCGAACCCAAAAATAGAAGCGCCTTAAAGAAGGCATGTGTCACAAGATGAAACATACCAGCGGCATAGGCTCCAGCTCCTACACCCATAAACATATATCCAAGCTGGCTTACAGTTGAATAGGCGAGAACCTTTTTAATGTCGTTCTGTGTGACGGCAATCGTCGCAGCGAGAAAAGCCGTAAGTGTTGCAACCGATACAACGACCATCTCGGCTGTAGGAGACTGGGAATAAAAAACATTACATCTCGATATCATATAAACCCCCGCCGTAACCATTGTCGCAGCGTGAATGAGCGCGCTCACGGGAGTTGGTCCTGCCATCGCATCCGGAAGCCATACATAGAGAGGAAACTGAGCTGACTTTCCGACCGCACCTACAAATAAGAGGAGAGCCACCGCTGTAACAGCAACCCCGGGAACGGTACTCATGAATCCGGCATCTAAAGCCCTCTTAAAAACCTCCTGGTAGTTCACAGAATCAAATATGAAAAATATCAGAAATATTCCCAGTATAAACCCAAAATCACCAATCCTATTCACAATAAATGCCTTTCTCCCTGCAGTCGCCTTTGCAGCATCATCGTACCAGAATCCGATAAGGAGGTATGAAGCAAGACCAACTCCTTCCCAGCCTACAAACATAAGTGGGAAATTATTTCCGAGAACAAGAACGAGCATAAAGAAAACAAACATATTTAGGTAAGTGAAATAACGCGAATATCCAGGATCTCTGTGCATGTAACCAATTGAATAGACGTGTATGAGAAAGCCTACCCACGTCACGACAAGCGCCATAACAGACGAAAGCGGATCAAAAAGGAATTCAAACCTCGCCGTAAAATCCCCTGAGGGAATCCAGACAAAGAGTTCCTGGATAAGTTGTCTTTGGGCTGGGTTAAGCAGGCGGAGTTTAAGAAACATGATTGATGAGATTATTGCAGAGATCAGAATTACCCCACATCCTAGAACACTTACAATACCTCTCTCTTTATTCTCATCTCCGCCCAGGGCTTTTCTCCAGAGTCCAGAACCAAATACAAGCCCATTTATAAGGGCACCGATTAAAGGGAAAAATATTATCCACGCAACCATTTCTATCCCTTAAGCAATTTCAAAACATCTATATCGAGGGTTCCGTGATGGATATAAGTCATAACAACAAATGCGAGACCCACCGCTGTCTCGGCCGCAGCAACAGTGATTGACATTATCATAAATACATGACCTGTCATATCGCCAAGTTGCCTTGAGAATGCCACAAAAGCGATGTTCGCAGCATTGAGCATAAGCTCCAGAGACATAAGGACGACAATCAGGTTCTTTCTTGTAATGACCCCATAGGCACCTATGATAAAAAGGATAACGCTGAGGACAAGGTAATGCCCTATGGAAATATTCATCAATTTAATCGAGCCTCCTTTTAGCTATTGTGACAACGCCGAGTATAGCCACAACGATAAGTATAGATGTAAGCTCAAATGGCAAAAGATAATCTCTAAAGAGAACCTCTCCGACCCCCTGTACAGTACCGAAGGATTCGGAATGTGATAACGGAGCACCGGCAAAGGCCTCTTTAAAACCCACTGTTGCGAAATAGCCAGATACGATTAGAACTAAAAGAAGAATGCCCATTTTAATAGGAATATTTCGGGCATCAAACCTAAGTGCCTCCTCTCTTAAGTTGAGAAACATCACTGTAAAGAGAAATAAAACCATTATCGCCCCGGCGTAGACAAGAACCTGTATAACAGCGATAAATTGTGCAAGGAGAAGAATAAAAAGGACGGCTGTTGAAAAAAGCGTAAGCACAAGGGCAAGAGCGCTCGATACGGGGTTTTTAGAAGAGACTACAAGAATAGCACTGATAACAGACAATGCGGCAAACACATAAAAAGCTATAGATTCCATTGAGGGTTTCCTTTAGTTATCATCCTTAGGCTTCTTCATATTGAGCTTCAGTGTTACGCCGCCAGGAGGAGGGGTAAGTGTGCCGGGGAGTTCTCCGATCCATCTCTTCGCAGCCTCAAACCCTGCAAAGAAATGACCCATAAATTCTGCCGCCTCATCCTTCGAAAAGAACAAACGCCAGAGAAACTTCTTATCATTTTGAGGAATATACCAGTGAAAATACTGCCAGCCATTTATCATCAGGTCTTCTGCAAATTCCTTCTCACAATCAACACCAAGGCATACAGCCCCTATTGCATCAGAACTGTGTGCAAGAACAAAGGCCTTTATGTTTTCCTCATAAGGGACACACTCAACTGTAGATGGATCTGCATAGAAAAATTTCACGCTTTGTGAGTCTATCTCTTCAATCAAATCATATTCAACGTTTTTTTCATCAAAAATCCTTTTATTTGCCTCATCCATAAAAAACTCTCCCGTTACCTGGCTCATGTAAACCGCAACGAAAGTGGAATCCGGAATACTCCTTATTGTGTCATACATTGCCTCGATGTTCCTTGGACTGAATTTGTAAATCATCTTTTATCTCCTTATATAATCCATCGGAATTCAATCCGCTTATGATTGCCCTATATCGGAAATACAGTAATTTTTAGATGTCCTATAAACCCACATATACAAATGCAAAACATCCTAGTATATCTCAACGGGCGTGCCTCTATAGTTGCTCATCGCTAGAGACCGCAAACTCATAATACTCCTTCAGTAATTCAATTATATGTGGAAAGAGAGTATAGTCAAACTCCCAGATGAGCCTTCCGGTTCTCTCTAAAGAGGAAACGGAAACGACTTGAAATTCGCGCTCTTTTGTCTGACCGTATTGATCACTGGGCAATGCACCTACGATATCAAAATCCCCAGTTTGAACAACCACACAATAGTCGAACTTTTCAAACCCTGGGGGCTTCTGCCCATATTTGAATTTCATAATCTCACCCTTGACTAATCTCATCGAGTTCTCCGCATCATATTTCATACGTGCCCATTCTCACCGGCTCTTTTCTACTCCCACTTTATCACAATAATTCTCAACCGGACACACACTGCATTTAGGAGAGATAGGGCGGCACAGATGCTGTCCAAAGGCTACGAGTATGTCATTATACTCTATCCAGTATTCCTTAGGAAGTTTTCTTCTGAGTACCATTTCGGTTTCGTAGGGCGTTTTAGTTCTTACGTAACCCAGCCTATTGGATATTCTGTGGACATGGGTATCAACACAAATTCCCGGCTTTCCATAGCCCAATGTGACAACCAGGTTTGCAGTTTTTCTTCCTACGCCCTTTAGATTCAAGAGTTCATCGAGATCATCCGGCACCCGTGAATCGTATTTTTCCACAATCTCGCGGCAGATATAGAGGATCGTTCTAGCCTTCGTCTTGTAAAACCCGACTGGATATATCACTTTTTCAACCTCTTTTACACTGAGTTTAAGCATATCATGCGGATTGTTGGCAATCTCAAATAATCTCTTTGATACCTTGGCTGTAGTTGTATCGAGAGTACGGAGACTGAGTATAGTTGATATTAATACCTTAAAGGGATCACGAGATGTCTCAGCTGTGAGAGTGACAATGGGCACATCCCAATTTCGACTTTCTTTCCTGAGGATTTGTATGACCTTATGAATATCGCTATCTTTCAAATCTATAACCTTAGTTTGTCATTATTTAACGGCCCGGATAGTCTTTTCCCCTCACGTGGGCTCTAACCAGAGTGTATTTAATGACCCCTTTAGGCGACTCCTGTTCATGGTATATGAGCCCGACTCCCTTCGCATACACGTCCTTAAACCAGAATCCATCGGTTTTTGGAATAGTTACAATCATAAGGTCATTAAATCTTCCGGCCGGGGTTGAAAATTGAGACCTTTTGAAAATCTTTTGAACCTCCGGGGTATAAAAGGACGCGACCCCACTCTTAGACAAAACATAAATATCCCCTACAGGATCAATCCGCATGGCGATCTGCCTCTGACCGAAGAAGTTATCAAATATTGACCATCCATCCTGAGATATAGAGAGAATAGAATATGTCTCTTCACGTGTACTTCCATTGGATTCAACCCTATATGTCCATACACTCCCTTTATCGAGTGGAAGAAACTGAGAGGTGGTCATGTTTTTATATCCACTGAGCACGTTTGTATAACTTGAGCCCTGACCGATCCCGCTGTTTGTCGGAATCAGAGGCCTTGGAATATCCTCAAAGAACTCTACATTTGTCTCCTCCACATCCACCAACGGATAGAGCTTTGCTACAATGTAAGGAGACAATTGCGTGCTCTGAATCTCTGAATCTACTGCATCATAAGGTCTCATTATAAACCTAACCTCAATATTGTTTCCTTTTTTCTCAACACCTGAGATTTGCACCGAGCCTTGTCCCCTTCTACTCGGTGCCAGAATAATCACCAACTCCTTCTTGAAGTCAACTGTGGGAATTTTATCCCTAATTCCCAGCCTGTCCCATATCCTTTTGAGCTCCTCTTTATTTCTAATAACTGCACTTTGAATATGGCTTTTTGTGAGCCCCTGAGAAAGTGTAGATAGCTCTATACCAGAAGACACGGCAAACAAGATAAAAAGCATAGATATGCCTTTTACAAACATGTTCTTTATCCCTCTTCTTCTCTTAATTATACGCCCGACACCAATTGAACAATTTAGGAGATAGCCTCCAAATGGACAAAATCGAGTGTGGGAAATTCTTAGGTAATTGAGCCGATTCAAAAAGTCTTAGCCTATCTACTACACTCGGCAATTAGACTCTTGAGCTTCTCCCCTGGATCAGATGCCCTCATAAGTGTCTCGCCTATCAAAAAGGTATAAATCCCCTCGTCTTTCAGCCTCCTTATATCTTCGATTGAGTCAATACCGCTTTCGCTGACCACCACTTTCTCCTTTGGAATCAACTTCATGAGCCTTATTGAGACCTCAAGGCTGACATTAAATGTTTTTAGGTTCCGATTGTTTATTCCTATGATTCTGCTCTCGGCAAGAAGCGCCTTTTCTAATTCCTCCTCGTTGTGCACCTCAACAATCGCGCTCATGCCCATAGAGTGAGTGAGATTGAGAAGTTTGGCCAAAGCCTCAGTCTCGAGCGCTCCGGCAATTAGAAGGATTGCATCAGCTCCGTAGAGTCGCGCCTCATAGACCTGATAGGGATCTATAATGAAATCCTTCCTCAAAAGTGGTACCGAAACCGCCTCTCTTACATCACGAAGGTGCTTCAAGTCACCTTTAAAAAATCTCTTATCCGTGAGGACGGATATTGCACAGGCCCCACTATGGGCGTAGCCCTTTGCAATCTGAGAAGGATTGAAGTTCTCCCTTAAAATCCCCTTTGAGGGCGAGGCACATTTAATCTCGGCTATAATCTTTATCTCTCCGTTAGACTTTATAGATCTATGAAAATCCTTAGGAGGCTGAACATTCTCAATCTGAGAAGAAAGAAGGCTCAGTGAATGAGACTTCTTTGCTCTCTCGATTTCAATCCTTTTGTTTTGAAGAATCTCATCGAGTATCATTTTCTAAGAATTGGCATCTTAAGAAAAAACTGTACAAAAAGTTCAGAACTCAGTCTTCCAATAGGTCTTTTCGTTAAATAAGCTGAGAAATATCGAGGTGGCCTTATTATAGGCTACTGAAAATACTACTCCTCTTCATCCTCTTCATCCCATTCCTCATCCTCCTCAAGGAAATCCTCCTCGTCCTCTTCATCCCATTCCTCATCCTCATCCAAATCCTCATCTTCATCCCACTCATCATCTTTTAAGGTTGTTATTAAATCAAGTTCCATATATTCTCCCCTCATTGGTATCTATCTGAAACCATACATTCTAGTATTGAAAAGTCAAGCTTCGCGTCTTTGCTTTATCCATTTTTAGCTTTTAAAATATCTACGAAATTTCATATAGAATGGATTCATTGTAGAACTTATTGCAAGCTAAAATAATAGTACAGAAGGACGCGACCACGGAGGTATTAGCAATGAATGCACTCAAATATGCGGCAACGGTTGCAGTAAAAGATTGTATGGCCATAAGGCCGGGGGAAAAGGTTCTTGTTATAACTGATGAGCCGTTAAGAAAGATAGGCTATGTTCTCTGGGAGGCCGCAAGGGAAATCGGGGCAGAAGCGGTAATTGTGGAGATAATCCCTAGAAAAACACATGGAGAAGAGCCGCCTGAGCCTATTCGAGGGCTTATGAAGCTTGTGGATGTAATACTTATTCCAACATCTAAATCCCTAAGTCACACCGACTCACGCCGTGAAGCAAGTAAAAAGGGGGTAAGGATTGCCACACTACCCGGGATTACGGAAGGCACCATGATCAGAACACTCAGAGCCGATTACTACAGTATTGCAAAGAGGAGCAAAAAGATCGCAGAAATCCTAACACACGGCTCAAAGGTCAGAATTACAACCGATAAGGGAATGGATGTTACTCTAGATATAAGCGGAAGAGAAGGATACGCAGATACTGGGCTTAATCACAATCCGGGAGACTTCAGCAATCTTCCAGCAGGCGAAGGGTATATCGCCCCCGTTGAGGGAAAATCGGAGGGTACAATTGTGATTGATGGTTCAATGGCTGGGATTGGAAAACTCAACGGCGAGATTATAAGAGCAGTTATAAAAGACGGGTTTGCTACCGAAATATCGGGAGGAGAGGCCGCAAAGAAGCTAATTTCCATTATAGAGCCTTTTGGAAGACTCGCATTTAATGTAGCCGAGTTGGGAATTGGAACAAACGATAAAGCGCAGGTTACGGGAAATGTGCTTGAGGATGAAAAAATCATGGGTACTATTCATATCGCCTTTGGAGACAATAAGAGTATGGGTGGAGAGGTGAGGGTTGCGAGTCATTTAGACGGTGTGATTATGCAGCCCACAGTTTATGTAGATGGTAAACTCATAATGAAAGATGGTGAATTGGTTATCCTCTAGAAGTCATCTAATTTAAGATGAGATTCTTCAGCCGCCTTGCCCATTGACAATAACATTCGGAGGATCCTGAACAGTTTCGAGAATGATAACTACCCTTTATTACAACTGCCGTTCGATCCCCCATCGCCATTGATAACCTTGTGCAGAGTTGTCAAAAGATTATACGCCTTGTAGGGCTTAGATAAAAAAGCCTCTACCTCAATCCCAGTAATCTCAGTGAGTTTGTCTCTCTCCATAAGCCCGCTTGCGGCAATGATTTTAACCCCTGGGTCAATTCTACGGAGTGCCTTAACGCCTGCTGGGCCATCCATAATCGGCATAACCATATCCATAATAACAGCCTTGATCTCCGCCTTGTTTTGTACATAAGATGCCATTGCCTCTGCACCATCACTGGCCGTAATTACCCTATAACCATTTTTCTCCAATATTGTTTTCATAACCTCACGAAGCGAGGCTTCATCGTCAACGACAAGGATTAACTCCCCGTGTCCCGAAGGGGGTTCTGGTTCATTTATCTCTAATTTTCGTGTCTCATTCGTTTCGATAGCTGGCAAATAGACCTTAAATTGCGTCCCTTTTCCAATATCACTATGTACATTTATAAACCCCCCGTGGCCTTTTACAATTCCAAAAGCTGCCGAAAGACCGAGCCCCGTACCCCTGCCCGGCTCTTTCGTTGTAAAGAAAGGCTCAAAAATCCTATCCATTATTTCAGGGGAGATACCTGATCCAGTATCAGAAATAGTAATAACTACGTAAGGACCAACATTGACATCAATATTCATACGCGCAAAGTCCTCATCAATAAACACATTCTCAGCAGATATACTCAATCTACCGCTACTTGAGATTGCATCACGGGCGTTTACACATAGATTCATAAAGACCTGATGCAGTTGTGTGGGATCTCCATATACAGTCCAGAGGTCCTTGGGTACATCACTGTAAATCTCGATTGACTTTGGAAATGTCTCTCGCAGAATCTTTTCAATTTCTGAGATAACATATCTCAATTGAAGAACAGTACGATCCCCTTCAGGGCCCCGAGCAAACGATAGAACCTGCCTTATTAGATCAGCTCCGCGTTGAGCACTCGTCTCAAGCGTGTTAAGTAATCCCTGGCTATTTTGATCCGTGAGTTTTTTTCGCAACAGTTGCAATACCATCATTATAGGCGATAGGATGTTGTTGAGGTCATGTGCAATTCCACTGGCGAGCGTGCCTATGCTTTCCATACGCTGTGCCCGGAGGAATTGGGCTTCGAGCCTTTTTCTCTCCATTATGTTTGTATCAATGACAAGTACTGATTTAGGGTTCCCATCGCTATCGCGCACAAGTGTCCAGCGACTTTCCACAATAATCTCCTCTCCCCTTTTGTTTACATGATGTAATTCCCCTACCCATTCCCCCTTCTCTATAACGCTCCTATAGGCCTCAATGAATTGAAATGAGCCTCTCTTATACAGGAGTTCGTTGATTTTCTGCCCTACAGCTTCTTTTGCAGTCCAACCATATAGGTTTTCAGCACCTTTGTTCCAAAAGACAATACGGTGTTCTAGATCCCTGGCTATAATGGCATCCTGCGCCTTATCAAGAAGGGTCGCCTGCTCTCGTATTTGCTCCTCAGCTATATTACGTTCGGTAATGTCTCGATAAGTAACAATTCCCCTTAGCTCACCAGTTGCAGTCCGAAACGTTTTGCCCATACTCTCAAACCAGTGCCATCGGCCATTCTTATGTTTATACCTGAATACGGCTCGACCTGAAGAGTATGTCCCAATCATCTTCTCAAACGCGGCAACCGCGCCAGGACGGTCATCAGGATGAGCAAGCTCAAAAATGTCTCTACCCAAGAGTTCTTCAGGCTCATAACCCAAGACATCTATGAGATTAGGACTAATATATAAAAATCGCCTGTCAATACTTATCTCGCATATGAGATCGTATGTATTTTCAACAAGTGTACGATACCGCTCCTCACTCTCACGTAACCTCTCTTCTACCTGCTTGCGCTCAGTGATGTCCTCCACCACAGCCATACCTCCGACAATATTCCCATTGGCATTACGCAGCGGGGAAAGACTCAGGGATAACCACAGGCTTGCTGAACTACTGGTGGCTTCATAGAAGCGCTCTTCATGACAAAACTCCCCTTCAAGCGCCCTCATCATTGCAGGTAGAAAGCCCTGATCCTTTATTTTGCCCATATTGAGTCCTACAATTCTGTCATAAGAGGTCCCTAAGATCTCGGGCATACGCCCATTGCATTGAATTATTCTTAATTCCTTGTCATATATGTATATTCCAACAGGCAGTTGATCAAAAATGGTTCTATAGATTCCCTCCGGCTGCTGAAATATCTCTATACCTTGAGTATTAAGCTCAGTAGGTTTGTCCCCCTCCCCTTTAACCCTTTCAAGAAGTTGGTCACTCTCAAGCCTTGTCCGATTTGTAGATCTCTGCAAAACCCACCTCTAATTACTTGATTCTAATTATAATACTGGCAATGATCATACCAGAAGGAAAAAAGTCAATTGAAAAGTACAATTCATTGAAAAAACAATGGCTTATCTTATATAGATGAAGTTTATCTTTAAAAATACTCATATCAAATCTGACTAAATCCGACACGCAGTATAACAAAAATTGCCCGTATGGTACCATATTTATTAATTTTTATTATGTTCAAATCTAATCACCAAAAATAACAGGAATAATACCAG
>CAYMEO010000050.1:5197-20230 GCA_964389705.1 uncultured Spirochaetia bacterium | reverse complement strand
TCGTAATCGAGAGAATTCTATCCATCTGACGCTTATTGAGATTTATCTCCTCTAAGTAGTTGACCATCTTTTCATTATTTTCCCTTATCTTTTGCCTTAAAGGCTCCCTACTGTTTTTAGAAACGAGGTAGATTCTCTCCTTAATTCTCTCATTCTCATTAGAGACCCTTTTAATTGCATCTATTGAACGTTTTATCCTAAGAAGAGTTTCTCCTCTTTCTAAGTTATCCGATTTGTCATCGAGCCTATTTTTTAGGTTTCTAACGCCGAGTACCTCTTTTCTCAATTTCTTACCTAGATTGATTACTTCTCTTAGCATTAAAGGAGAACTTAGTATTGCTCTTGCTATAAGCCTCTTCCCATTCTTAATTTCTTTTGCTATCTGAATCTCTTGTTCCCTTGTAAGGGGGTTATATTCTGCTATTTCGTGTAGATAGAATCTTATTGAATCGCACTCGCTATCATTGCCATTATAGTCTCTGTAGGTTTCATCCATAAATTCCCCCTGCTCATTTTCATATTCATATACAAAAGAATTAGCAAATAAAAGTCCCGGAAGACCATCCCTGTCGTTAACTTCGGGCTTGTCCTTAGCCTCATCCTCTTTAATCTTCATTCATCCCTTCCTTTTTAATGTTTTCTCCTTGAAGTGAGGGTGGAAACTCTAATTAGAGGGTGTTATTCACAGAATCCCTTAAAAAAGCACAGAACTAAAGTTCTATTTAAATAGACCACTTGCAGCTAGATCTGCAATTCCTTTTACCCTTCTGTCAGGCTTTCCCTATGCGCTTGATGGAGCTAGCCTTACCTCTAGCCCATTCAACCTCTATATCCACTTTGTCCCCTAATGAGATTCCGCTAAGTTGATTTGCCTCGGCTTTAATCATATATATTCCCCCATCTTTATCCTCAATCTTTAGGCACCCAATCTCATTATCTATAGCCTTGACTTCCCCTATCATCCTTATGAAAACCATTTCCTGCTCACCCCCTTCTGTAAGGATTAACCTCAAGAACCTCACCGCATTATCTCATACCGTGTCTATTCTCCTAATAGACCTCACTTGCCAACCCTTAATCTCGATCTCCAACCTATCTCCCTTTTTAGTCTCTGTAAGTAGTTTCTTATTATCCTGAATAGGCACTCTCAACTCTGATTTTTCACCGCCTTCACCCTTTACACAAATTAGCCCATTTAAGGGGTCTACTTGAATAACCTCATGGATAACCTTTACAAAATCCATCTCAACTATCCCTCCACTCGCTCTAAGGTCCCGGAACTATATCTATGGCGTAACGGGTGTTCTATTTTGCTGTAGACCGGTTTTTAAAAGAAGAGGTCTTAATAACTGATTTCACTTGGCCTCCTGACAACTCTAGCTGTACCTCGTCATTCTCTTCAATTCCCACAAGCTCCAGGGGAAGTACATTGAATGTAAATTCGTTTCCTCGCCTGTTCTTTATCTTAAGCTCCCCACGACTTAGATCGAAAGTAACGACCCTTCCAATTAGCTTCCACATATCTTACCTCACTACGGTGCTGTTCATCCCTCTCAATAATTCACTCAAGTCTAATTTTAATTAGCATATATCGTGCCAGAGAATGTGAATTCCAATAGCTTAAAATTGCAAGTAATTATAGTGAGTTATAGGCTATCTATGCCGTGCTGACCAAAACTAATCAAGCCATTAAATGAACAGAGAGTTCAAAGTCGAGAACTCTTCGTTCTTACCCATTAACCGTTTGTTGTTTCTCGTATTCTTAAGGGAAATCAGATATTAAGGAGGAAGACTACTTAAAATCGTATGTACTCAATTCATATCTTTTTATCTTCTTATAAATACCTCTTGGAGTCACACCAGAATGCTCAGCGACAAGCTTTATGTTTCCTCTAAACCTCTTAAGGAGTGCCAATAAGTATTCTCTTTCCGCCGCCTCAACGGCCTTTTTTCGAATCTCGCGCAAGGATTCATTCATGGTAAACTTAAATCTACTATAGCCTCTGTTGACCGTTGGATTGACTAAAAAGCCCATCTCGTTTGCTGTAATGACAGGGTTCTTTGCCATAATTACGGTTCTCTCTATCACGTTTGCAAGCTCTCTTACATTCCCGGGCCAGGAATAAGCCATAAGAACTGAAATGGCATCCTCGGATATGGTTTGAATATCCTTGTGAAGCTTCTTTCTAAACTTTCTTAGAAAATTCTGGGCAAGAAGAGGAATATCACCCCTGCGTTCCCTTAGTGGGGGAACCTTTATATTGACTACGTTAAGTCTGTAGTAGAGGTCTTCTCTAAACCTCCCGTTCTCTACGGCCTGAGCAATATCTACATTTGATGCAGCAATAATCCGTACATCAACCTTTATAGTCTCATTACCCCCAATCCTTTGAAATTCCCTCTCCTCAATAGCCCTAAGGAGTTTAACCTGAGTTTGCATAGAAATACTCTCAATCTCATCTAGGAACAACGTCCCCTTATCGACAAACTCGAACTTTCCTATCCTCTGCCGAGTCGCCCCTGTGAAGGCTCCCTTTTCATGACCAAAAAGCTCGTCCTCAATTAAAGTCTCAGGAAGGGCACCGCAGTTAATAGCGACAAATTCATGGTTTCTTCTATCGCTCTTTTGATGAATCGCCCTGGCTATAAGCTCCTTACCGGTTCCTGTTTCCCCTTCGATGAGAACAGGAGAGTCGGTTTCTGCAACGAGGGAAATCATCTCTAGTATCTCAAGCATGCGTGGGTCTTGAGTGATAATGTTGTCATATTTATATATCTCTGAGATTTCCTTTTTAAGTCTGAGGTTTTCAAGGTACATCTTCTGAAGGCTTATATTCTTTTCGATAACTGCTGCTATCTCCTTAGGGTTAAGTGGCTTAACTAGGTAGTCATTTGCCCAGTTTCTGAGTGCATAAACCGCCTCTACAATACCGCTTGGGTCCGTGAGGACTACAATAAAGACGTCAGGAAACAGGTCCTTTATTCTCTGCGCGCATAGGAGACCATTTATCTGAGGAGACGTTATATCCACTACGGCAACATTGAAAAGGGCGCTGTGTAGGATATCAATCGCTTTTTTAAGCTCGGAGAGATAGTGCACTTCATAAAGCTTTCCTTTTAGAGCCTCTTTTAGTATTTCGTAAATATCCTCTCCAATACCTAAGAAAAGGATTCTCTCATTCATTTTATGAACTTGACTCCAGTACTAACTCTAATCAATAGAAATGTAAGACGATTATCTAAAGACGTCAAATCACACGCATAGTGGAAAGAGAGGTTAATTAAGCTGTACATTGATGAAATTTGGTATGTCATCTTTATTGATTTTGTAGATTACGCTTTGATAGAAAAGACTTTTAGGATTAGCAAACGGTTAACTTTAATTATTCTGCCCGATATTTTCAAATATTGCCTTTTCTACCTCTCTAAGGTCGGGTGGAAGTTCTATAGGGGCATTGGCGTATTTTGATGTTATCCCTTCAAGCCTTCTCTCATGGTATCCGATCTTGAATTCAACGAATTTAAGGCCGTGGGCGGTAGAGATTATCACGACTCTATCTTTAGGCTTGAAAAATTTCCTCTCAAGGAGTTTTAAAAAGGCCGCGATTGCTACACCCGTATGGGGGCAGTTAAATGTTCCCGTTCTGTCCACGAGTGCGGCGGCGTTAGAGAGCTCTTCCTCGCTTGCCTGTTCAACTATTCCATCAAACATCTTTAGGATCTTAATCGCCTTATTTACACTTACAGGGTTTCCAATCTGAATTGCGCTTGCAAGTGTCTTTTTGGCTTTTACGGGATGGAATTCTTTGAAGCCCTTGAGGTAACTGAGATATAGGGGATTTGCGTGCTGAGCCTGAGCGCATACTATTCGGGGAAGCTTATCAATGAGACCAAGCTCATACATTATTAGAAAACCCTTTCCAAGGGCAGATACATTTCCCAGATTTCCACCGGGGATAATTATCCACTCCGGCACCTCCCAGTCAAACTGCTGGCATAGTTCAATGCTCACCGTTTTCTGTCCCTCGACCCGAAGAGAGTTCATTGAATTTGCAAGGTAGATATTGTGTTCGGTGCAGATCTTTTGCACCATCTCCATACAGCCATCGAAGTCCGTATCTAGCGAAAGCACAAGGGCACCGTTTGATAGGGGCTGAACAAGTTGAGCAACGGATACCTTGTTCTTTGGAAGAAAAACAATTGCCTGAATTCCAGCCGTTGCACAGTAAGCAGCAAGGGCAGCCGAAGTATCTCCAGTGGAGGCGCACGCTACGGCTGGAATGTCTGCCCCATCTGCAATCATTTGCTTTACAACTGAGACAAGAACGGTCATTCCCAAATCCTTAAAAGAGCCGGTGTGGCTGTTTCCACACATCTTTATCCATAGGTCTTCTATCCCGACCTGTTTTCCAAATCTCTCCGCCCAGAAAAGATTGGTCGCGCCCTCATACATTGACACCACGTTGTCGTCTTCTACATAGGGACAGACCCATTCCTTTTTCCCCCATACAGAGCTCCCGTAAGGCCAGACCTGACGCCTGTAACGATTATCAAAAAGCTGTTTCCATTCTTCTGGGGTTTTTTCTCTAAGGGGCTTTAGATCATGAACTACCTCAAGCAGATTTGCGCATCTCCGGCAGCGATAAATTATCTCATTGAGTTGATATACCTCGCCGCATTCCTCATTTATACACTGAAACCAGGCTCTATATTCACTCATATCCCTAAAACAAAATACATCTTGGGATTTTGGATGTCAACGCTTCAATCATGACGAAAGATATACGATACCGGGTATAAGAGAAAACGTAGATCGCGTATTATTGCATCGCATTATACGTCTGTTACAGACTCCAGGGCGTATAATCTATTTTATGGATTCTCTCAAGCGAGAATGCTACAGAGCGGGAGAGTTTCTCTCCATATTCTGCAATCCACTCCGGAGGGGCAGCGGAGTAAAAGTAATCAAGCGTCATCCACTCGCCACGGCTCTTTATCCCTCCATCTACAACATTTACTAAGAACGCGGTCATATCTCCTCCGTCCATTGCATTTATCACCTTGCAGTCGGCGTAACCGAGGGTGTCTTTAAGAATCGGGCTCCCTGTGATCCCTAGCTCATAGGGGATATTTTTAAGCTTCTCTCTTTCCCGACCTGTATAAAAGCCAAAGTTCCTTACCAGTTGAATCTGATCTCTTCTTAGGAGGTGCACGGCAAAGGCTTTGCTGTTTATGATGAATTCATGTGTATAATTCCCTTTCCAGATTCCTACAAGAAGCCTTGGAACCGAGTGAACGATTGATGCAGTAATGACTGTAACTGCAATCTGTGCGTTTACTTTGCTCTGCCACGAACTCGTAATTGCAACCACTGGGGCAAGTGACCAGAATGCCCCTGCAACGGATGCCCCTTCTTCTTTGCTCATTGAACCACCTCAGTAGAGGTTTGAGTTAAATAATTACCGCATAGGGCATAAGAGGGGAATTTCGATTATTATTTTGTATTCCCTGTGGTTAAAGCCCTTGTTTAACAATAATATCACTATTTTTCACATTAGGTAATAGACTTTTATTGATATGAAATTCTTCAATGATTTAGTAGAGGTAAAACAAAATGTTCTTGACTTAGATTGTAAAATAAGGTATCAATCTAATTAAAAGCTGCAAAAAGGAGTAAGGAGGAGGTAGCCTTTATGAAAAAAGCAGGAGTCCTTCTGGCAGGGTTGGCTGTCTTAGTTGTGGCTCTTTACATAATCGGTTGCGCAAGACCAAATGAGGAGCTTACTAATGCTGAAGCGGCTCTTCAATCCGCTAAAGAGGCAGGAGCGCCGGAGTTGGCTCCCGCTGAATATCAAGCTGCCGAAGACCTTATTAAAAGAGCTAAAGACCTGATAGCCCAGGGGAGAAACAAAGAGGCTCGCGAACTCCTTGAGGAGGCGAGGTTTAAAGCCATAGAGGCGAAAGGCAAGGCGATTATTGCAAAATCGGAATCGTCAACGACTCCGCAAGAGCAGCAGGCAAGGGAGCAGAAACTCGAGGAATTAAAACAAGGGGGCGGATTATCAAAGGGGCTTGATATTGGGCTTCAGGATGTATTTTTTGATTTTGATAAATCCGATATAAGAGCAGACGCTAGGGGTGTCCTTAAAGAGGATGCAGAGATTATAAAGAGTAATCCCAGTGTTTTGGTAGTAATTGAAGGCTATTGCGATACGCGTGGCACCGAAGAATATAATCTGGCACTGGGTCAAAGGAGGGCTGACTCTGTAAAGGCGTATCTTGTTGGGCTCGGTGTTTCACCTTCAAAGCTCGAGGCCATAAGCAAAGGCGAGACTGAACAGTGGGCTCCGGGGAATACGGAAGAGGCATACCAGCAGAATAGGAGGGCGCATTTTATCCCTACGTCAACATCTCCACAGGCAATTCGATGAACTCGCTAGGGACTTCCAGGTAAATAAAAATTGAGACTCAGGTCCATTTTTGTTTTATTTATTTTTGTCGTTTTATCTGGGTGCGTTGCCTCCCAAGAGGATGTAAGGGGGGTATATGGGAGACAGGCTAGACTCGAGGCCAGGGTGGTACAGTTATCTCAAGAGGTTGAGGCACTAAGGGCCCAATCTACAAATGACAGTGACCTTCGGCAACGGATCACACAGATTGAGCAGAGATTAAGGGATATGGAGCAATCTAATTCGGATATAAGTGAAAGATTAAATAGGTTAGAGAAAAGAGAAGAGGAGATTTCGAGCATTCCATCTCAACCTCAACCTGAATCACCTGTAGTAGGCGAATCGGCTCCCACCGTTAGTAGTGAAGAAGCCATATTTAATGAGGGCTATAAGAGCCTGACCGGGGGCAGATACAAAGACGCAAGAGACCGCTTTAAACTCTTTCTTAGCAGGTATCCGAGTTCCACTAAGGCCCCTGACGCACAATACTGGCTCGCAGAATCCTACTACAGAGAGGGGAGCTTTGAAGAAGCAATCCTCGCGTTTCAGAAATTTATTGACACTTATCCGAAGGACAGCAGGGTTCCGCTTTCCTACCTAAAACAGGGGCTTTCGCTTATTAATATTGGGAGAAAAGAAGAGGCGAGGCTTTTTCTTCAGACCCTCATTGATAAATTTCCAAAATCGCAGGAGGCCAAGATAGCACGGGAGAAGTTAGCTGCGCTCAGTGGAGGAAAACGTTGAATATAAATAGAGTTTAATAGATCAACAATAACCTTAAAGGAGGTACAGTAGGATGAGAAATGACAAGCTATTTCTCAGTGTCTTTCCAGTAGTTGTTGCTGTGTTGCTTTATCTTGTGAGCTGTGCAACTCCCCCTCCAACAAAGGAGGTTGGGGAAGCTGAATCGGCAGTCGCCGCAGCAAAGGAAGCGGGAGCGCCCGATTGTGCTCCCGATGAGTTTGCAGCTGCACAGAGTGCACTATCTAAGGGAAAGGCTCTTGCCGGTGAATTCTGTCACGAGCTAGAGGCACGTAGGCTTCTTATTGATGCAAAGGCAAAGGCCGACGAGGCCCGGTTTAAGTGTCTTGCTTCAAAGAAAGCCCCGGCCCCAGTTCCACCGCCTCCAGCACCGACTGTAGAGGAATTTGGACTTAAGGATATATTCTTTGATTTTGATAAATATAATATTAGGTCGGATGCCGAGCCTGTGCTTCAGGAAAATGCCGAAACATTGAAGAAGAATCCTAATGTCACTATAGTAATCGAGGGGTATGCAGACATAAGGGGTACAAGTGCATATAACCTGAGACTAGCACAGAGAAGGGCCAATGCTACGAAGGCATATCTGGTTAAGCTTGGAATTGACCCTAGCAGAATACAGGCTGTAAGCAAGGGCGAGACCTCGAAATTTGCTGCCGGAAGCACTGAGGAGGCTTTTCAGCTAAATAGAAGAGCCCACTTCATTCCAATGAAGCCGGGGGCTTCGCCTGGGGCGAGAATCTACTTCAAATTTAACGACGAGAGCAAGCCTGCTCTATAAGGTTCTTATTAGAGTAACTAAGAAAGAGGGTAGGGGCGGTTAGTTTAGCAAGCCGCTCCTACTTTTAAAATCTCTACGTCTATTTACCCCTATTTATTGTGTGAGGGGGTAGACTATGGGTTGCTCTTTAAGTGATTTGTAGTGTGAAGCTAGCGGGCTTTTTCTCTATTGTTTCTATTAGTTTATCCACTCACTCAATTACAGAGATTCTTGACAATTTTTCCTGCTCCATGTTAAATATTTCCCGTTTTTGCCCCGCCCACGAAGATAAAAATGGAATTACAAACCAAGAGATCAAAGAGACTCTATAGGGCTGCCGAACGCCTTATGCCTGGCGGTGTAAATAGCCCCGTTCGCTCATTTAGGGCCGTGGGAGGTACCCCTATTTTTATATCAAGGGCTAGGGGTGCCTGGATTTATGACGAGGATGGAAACAGGTACATAGATTACGTAGCCTCATGGGGACCGCTCATCTTAGGACACGCTAATTCGGATGTTGTAAGAGCTATAAAGAAGGCAGCAGAAAACGGAACGACTTATGGTGCTCCATGTCAAAAGGAGATTGAGCTTGCAAGACTCGTTGTGAAATCTATCCCTTCAATTGACCTTGTGCGAATGACAAGCTCAGGCACGGAAGCTACGATGAGCGCAGTCCGACTCGCAAGGGCCTATACAGGGCGTGATCTTATAGTCAAATTCGAAGGGTGTTATCACGGACACGCCGATTATCTTCTTGTTAAGGCTGGCTCTGGGGCAACTACATTCGGGATTCCAAGCAGTCCAGGCGTTCCCCAAGACTTTACGAAAAATACCCTTCTTGCCAGATACAATGACCTTCAGTCTGTAGATAGGCTTTTTGCTAAACACGGGAATGAAATTGCCTGTGTCTTGGTTGAGCCTGTTGCAGCAAACATGGGTGTTGTACCGCCCAAAGAGGGATTTCTAGAGGGGTTGAGAAAAATTACCGAAGACTCTGGTGCACTCCTTATCTTTGATGAGGTCATTACTGGATTTAGACTGGGCCTCGGAGGAGCACAGAAGAGCTATGGTATTATGCCTGATATTACGTGTCTTGGAAAAATCATAGGAGGCGGGCTTCCTGTAGGAGCTTATGGAGGGAAAAGGGAGATAATGAACCTAATTGCTCCAATCGGTCCTGTATACCATGCTGGAACACTCTCTGGAAATCCCCTTGCAATGGCAGCAGGGGTTGCGACACTCAACAGGCTTAAGGAGAGAGGAACATATAAGAGGTTAAATGAATTAACTGGGTATTTAGTTCAAGGGCTTCGAGGGATACTGAAAAGGCTGGGCATTAGGGCACAGATAAATTCCGTGGGTTCTATGTTCACGCTATTTTTTACGGAGCGGGAGGTGGTTGATTATGAATCTGCACTGAGTTCAGATACAAAAATGTATTCAAGGTTCTTTAAAAGAATGCTTGGAGATGGTATTATGTTTCCGCCATCTCAGTTTGAAGCCCTGTTTCTTTCACTTGCGCATACCGAGAAGGAAGTGGATATGACACTTAGAGCCGCTTATAGTACTTTAAAAAATATTAATAGTTGAATATTAGTAGTCGGGGTTTTTGACCATTCTTGATGGAGGCGAATTAAATTAAAGTTAAAGGAGAGAAGAACTTAGGATGGCTCGTGTATTTTGTAGTAGGAACTCAACTGGCAGTTTCGATTATTGCGGGATTGCTCTTGGGCCACTTTGTTGATAAATGGGTTGGAACGACGACACCTTGGTTTACTTTCATTGGTCTTATAGGCGGAGTGGTTTCAGGGTTTAGCTTACTTATAAGGATAATAAAGAGAAAAAGTGACAACGGTAACGAAACCGATAAAGACGCTGAAATTAGGTAGGGTGGAGAAGCAGGGGCTGATTGTTATCGCGATCCTCATGTCGGTAAATGCCCTTATGGGCTCGCGCGATCTCTCTTTTGGAGCCGCAGTTGGGGGAGGGTTGGTTCTTTTGAACTTTTTATCAATTAAGTTGATAGTAAACGCCCTTATCAGAGGGGGTTATTCGAAGGGTTTTAGTGTATTTGCCATACTAATCAAGATGTCAATACTCATTGGAGTTGTTGTCTCTCTTTTTATGTTTGTGAAGTTAAATATATACGGCTTTCTCATAGGAGTCATTGGTGTAGTGATAGTAATAATTGGAGAGGGATTAAAAGGCGATAGAAATGGAACACTTTAGCTGGTTTACGTTATTTGGACT
This sequence comes from uncultured Spirochaetia bacterium, assembly GCA_964389705.1. Taxonomy (GTDB): domain Bacteria; phylum Desulfobacterota_D; class UBA1144; order Nemesobacterales; family CSP1-2; genus PSLL01. The sequence goes on along the minus strand of CAYMEO010000050.1, from coordinate 10,009 downwards.
AGAGCGCTATGACCACGTCTTAGGAGCGGTTTTGGTGGTTCTCTTTTTAACATTTGCCGGATATAAGGTAAAGCAAAATCTCTCTAAGGAGGGCTCAGTTCTTCCAGATGAGAAGCTGTCTTTAAGAAACGTCTTTGAAATTCTAACTGTAGATTTTCTTTTTGATTTATTTGCAGGTATAATGGGATCACGCGATAAAGCGAAGAAGTATCTGCCCCTCCTTGGAACGAGCTTTATATTTATTCTCTTTTCAAATCTCCTCGGACTTATTCCTGGATTTCTTCCCCCTACGGGAAACTTCAATACCCCTGTTGCCTGCGCGCTTGTCATATTTGTTATGTATAACTACTATGGGTTTAAAGAACACGGCTTGGGCTACTTAAAGCAGTTTGCGGGTCCATTGATATACATTGCCCCTCTTATGTTCGTGATTGAGGTTGTAAGCCATTTTGTTCGCCCCGTATCCCTCTCCCTCAGGCTTTTCTGGAATATGACTGGAGATCATCTAGTTTTGGGAATCTTTACTAACCTTACCCATCTTCTAATTCCCGCGCTCTTTATTGCCCTTGGACTCTTTGTTTCTGTTCTCCAGGCGTTTATATTTACTGTTCTTTCGGCAATATATATATCGCTTTCGGTGGCACATGAACATTAACAGGATGGCAGAGGAGAAATACTGCTTGTGTCTAGGATTAATTACTAAATTCATTTAGTTCGAAGGAGGTGAAAAATGAAAAGGATTCTCTCAATATTTGGTATGTTGGGGGTTGCTCTTTTGGCGGCGTTTGTCCCTCAGGCATTTGCCGCTGAGGGAGCAGGTGATCTTGCAAAGACAGGGCTTGCTCTGGGCAGTGGCTTAGGAATAGGGATTGCAGCCGGTATAGGCGGCTTGGGTCAAGGACGGGCGGTTGCAGCGGCACTTAGCGGAATTGCAAGAAATCCGGGGGCATCGGCAAAGATTTTGACTCCTATGATTATCGGTCTTGCCCTTATAGAGTCTCTTGTCATTTATGCTCTGGCTATTACATTTTTACTTCAGGCAAAGATTTAATCATCATGAGGTTAGGGCAATCACAACGCATTGCCCTTATCTAGACTTGACCAAATGAGATATAGGGGAATAGGCGGGGTTTCCAGCCCCGCTTGCCTCGATATATATTTCCTTAACTCCCAATGTAATAAGATGAATGGATTCGGATTTACCACCTTGTATAGACTTTCTATAGAAACTGTAATATGATTAATCAGTTCAATGAAAAGTTGCCCTACTTTAACTATTCTGTTTATCTTCCTGATGGGTTGTTACACCGGCGGACTATTCACTGGGAAGAATCAGTTACTTAAAGAAACCGCTTCGACCTATTACAACATGCTTATGTGGAAATACTACGATAGGGCTTCTTCATTCGTAGACGTTGATAAGAGAGAAAAATTTGAAAAATTCATTCTGGAGACTAAAGATAATCTCAACATTACGGGTTATGAGCTAAGAGAGGTGATTTTTGATCCGGACGGAAAGAGAGGTTTGGTCAGGATTGCTATAAATTACTATAAATATCCATCAGTTTCTGAAAAGACCACACTCCTTGAAGATCCTTGGATTTTGAAGGGAGGAAAATGGTATGTCTATTCAGATTTCAAGTATGGGATATTCAAATAATCCAGTCAGGGAGTTAAACAGGAAATCTCTCGATAACAAACCTCTTTGCCTCTTCTTTGTCCTTTACATCCCCCTCAAGCTGGGCCTCCTCTAGAGAATCGAGGATCTTTGAGAAAATTGGACCCGGCTTATATCCCATCTCAATCAGATCATAGCCACTGAGGATTGGCTTGGGTTTTATCTCCTCCTCTTTAATTTCATCTAGCTTTTTCTTTACAAAGTCATAGGCTTCGGTTGAGCCATGACTTGCAAGGCAATCGGCAAGGTGGAGCATGAGATGGTCTTCAAAATAGGGCATTCTAAGAAAGCGTTTTAGTGTACTCTCTTTCATATTGAAGACATCTTTAAACCTTAGATGCTCTCTAACAAGTGCTTTTATCCTTTCAGTCTCTTTGTTTGAGAACCTGAGTCTTCTACAGATCTTAACAGCTATCTCCGCCCCAACTTTATCGTGTCCGTTGAACCTGATTCTGTCTTCAATACTGAGTGTATCTGGTTTTCCCACATCGTGGAGAAGTGCTCCAACGGATAGTTCTAAAGACGGTTCTCCTTTTGTAATTTCATATATTTTATCGAGTACAAGACAGGTGTGTGTGAAAACATCACCTTCGGGATGAAACTCAGGAGGCTGTGGCACACCGTACATTTTATCAATCTCAGGAAGTATGTGAACTAAGAGCCCGGTTTCTCTTAAAAGCCGAAGACCATACCCAGGATTTTTTTGGCTTATTATTTTCACGACTTCATCCCTTACTCTCTCGGCGCTCACTTGAGAGATTAGGGGAGCGAGTTTTTTTATTGCCCGAAGGGTGGATTCTTCTATTTCGTATTTAAACCTGGCTGCAAATCTAACAGCCCTCATCATTCGGAGTTTATCCTCATTGAATCTCTCATAAGGGTCTCCAATTGTCCGGATTATGCCTTTCTCTATATCCTCTTTACCTCCCACATAGTCAATTGCTTCCTCTGTCATTGGATCGTAGAGTATGCCGTTTATCGTGAAATCCCTTCTCATTACGTCTTCCCGTTCAGAGGATGTATAGACTACACTGTCGGGATGCCTTCCATCGGAATAGCTTTCATCTCTCCTAAATGTAGCAACCTCGAATTTGTATCTATTCTCGAGAACCAGAACGACTCCAAAGCTTGCCCCTACGGGTACAGTGTTTGAAAAAATCCTCATAATTTCTTCGGGCTTGGCATCGGTTGTAATATCATACTCCTTGGGCGAGGTTCCCATAATTGTATCTCTTACGCATCCGCCCACAAAAAATGCCCTATAGCCTGAGGCCCTTAAGCGTTCAACTACGCTTTTTGCAGTCTCAAATAGTTCACTAGGAAATGGCCTCAGTCTAAATACGGCCGTCATGTTTTTTACCTTAGATATTTATTGTATACTACGATTTCATTTAGCTAAAGCGGTTTTAATCAACGTGAGTTTAGTGTAAGGAAATGACCCTCGGAGTTTTTCCTTCTTATGGGAAGGCTAAGATGGGAGAATAAATAAAAATCCCTCTCAATTCTCAAAGTAGAGGAGATGGAAAATCAGTTGGTATTTTGTTATTGAATATATTGAATTCACATCAATCAGACAGGGGTTTATGGATACTTCAGAGACTTTACCTCAGGTGATATCAAATCGGATTAAGAAATACGGTGGAAGGCTGCTCCTTCAACATAAAGACGGTTGGAGCTGGAAACAGATAACCTGGCTAGATTTTGAAAAAGGTATAAAGGATATCGCCTCGTTCCTTATGAGTTTGGGTTTTACTCCAGGGGACGCTGCTTTATTGGTTTCGGGGAACCGAACAGAATCTATTTATGCTGAATTTGCGATCTATCTCATTGGCGGAATTTCAATCCCGATTGCTGAGAATGAGGCTCAAGATGTAATAGCCCGAATTGCCAGGGATTCAGACAGTAGATTTATCTTTGTATCGGGAGGCCCTGCACTAGATAGACTCCGAAATATCAAAGATGGAATTCCGAGTTTAGCAAGGATCATTTCTTTCTCGGATGCCAACATAGGGGATGATGAAAAGGTACTTCCCTTTAAAGGGCTTCTTAAATTCGGTTCGATAAAAAGAAAGGGACTAGAAGATGAATTGATTAAAACGGCAAAAGGCGTTTTGCCTGACTCTCCAGCCGTGATTTTCTACAGTTTCAATTCAGATGGGGGAATTGTTAGGAAGGAGGTTACACATCGAGATCTAGTTGAGGCTATACGTGTAGCTTCAGATAAACTTTCATTCATTAGCGAAGAGGACCAAGCCTTTTCCTATTTACCCTCGATAGGTTCATTTGAAAGGTTTGTAAATTATCTCGGTATCTATATGGGAATCCGAATTGCCATAGCAGAAACTAGGAAAGACTTCTTTGAAGATATTCTTGAGGTAAAGCCTACTGTTCTTTTTGAGACGAAGAGCGAAATCGAAAATATGTGCTCGAAAATCATATCCAATTTAGGAAGAAGCTCGCCTATTTTAAAACTAAAGAGCGCTCTGGGAGGAAGGGTTAGATATATCATTATTGATTCCCCTCCGAGAGGGGAGATAAAGAACCTCTTTTATAAAGTAGGAGTGTCTTTAATCGAGATCCCGGAGCTAGTCGGGATATAACATTTTTGACGGTGTTGTTAGTCAATCTTCTCACCCACTACGACCAGAATTGGAACGGCAAAGTGAATTTCGTTGCCGCGCTGATGAACGTTAATTCCCATTTGATCCAATTCCGCATCGGACTTGAACATCTCGCGGATCTTCTCCACATCCCCGGAATTCGGGAAGGATGCACTCAGCAGTTGTTCGAGTTCTCCCTCAACCTTGTATTGGGCTGTTCTGATATTCGAAAGGCCAGAGGCAGCAATGATTGCTGCCATCTCGGGAAACGTGGGCGCGTGAACATGAGAAGGGTCGCGTAGTTTTTCCAATTGGTCGTAGGCAGCTACCTTTTCTGGCGGTTGCACAACATCGATGACCATCACCTTGCCACCGGGCTTGCATACCCTGATCATCTCAGCCAAGATAGCTGCTGGATTGAGAAAATGGTGGAAACTATAGCGCGTCAATACAATCGCGAAATGGGAATCCGGAAACGGTAACGGCAATACATCCCCGACTTGCCAAGAGAGATTAACTAATTTTTTCTCCTTT
>CAYMEO010000050.1:0-5097 GCA_964389705.1 uncultured Spirochaetia bacterium | reverse complement strand
TTTGGGGTGTGATATCAATGCCCGTGACATGCCTTGCGTGCTGGGCAAACTCACACGCCACAAGCCCAGGGCCACAGGCGACATCAAGGACATCGTCCGTTGCGGATACCCCAGACAATTCGATTAGCATCTGTATTGATTGTGAGTGCCCCGGTAGCTTGGCAAATGGTACTGCCTGCCGGGAAAACTGTTCGATGATTATCTGGTTATGGTCTGCTGCGTGTTGCATTGTGGTTTCCTCCGTTGCTTAGTAATTGGATTTCCCCATTGATTTAGCCTGCGCCAAAAGATCAAAACGGCTGTCTACTGCCTTGACAAAGGGCTTTTGGAATCATGTATCATTCCTAATCCTCATCCTCAATATCCTCAACTGAACATTTTGCCTTTCCACTGTGGAACTTTATAAGAACCCCGTCTCCGGATTTTAGCCCTTTTGATTCCTTAATGACCTCCATTGAAGGGAGCCTGTATGCAATGCTATATCCGCGCTCCAGGACTTTAAGCGGGCTAAGTGCGTCCATTTTTCCAGAAAGCGCCTGGAGTTCCAATGTCGCCGCATCGAGTTTTATCCAAATCGCCCTTTGGAGATCAAACTCAATTCGAGATAGGTCCTTTTCATAGAATTCAATCCGTTTTTTCAGGGCCATTACCATCCTGATCTCTAAGTCTTTGAGTTCCTCTATAAGCTCCCTCATCTCTCTTACGGCAATCTCGGCTGCCATCGAGGGGGTCGAGGCGCGCATGTCTGCCACAAGGTCTGAGATTGTAATATCAATTTCATGCCCTACGGCAGAGATTACGGGAACAGGAGACACACTGATCTCTCTTGCTACAGCCTCTTCATTAAAAGCCCACAGGTCCTCTTTTGAGCCTCCGCCTCGTGCTACGATGATCAAATCAATCCCCTCAATTTCATAAAGCCTCTTTAGGGCCCTGACAATATCCTGAGGAGCCTCTTTGCCCTGAACACGTGTCGGAGAGATCAGTATATGGAGGTTTGGAAATCTTCTTTCGAGCACCTTTAAAATGTCCCTAATTGCCGCTCCAGAGGGAGATGTAACGATCCCGATTTTTTGAGGTAGGAAAGGTAGGGAACGTTTTCTCTCTTCTGCAAACAACCCCTCTGATAAGAGCCTTTCCTTGAGCTGCTCAAGTGCGAGTGCCTGTGCTCCAACGCCTTTAGGCTCTATATATCTGACATTTATTTGGTATATCCCCTGCTTTTCGTATACGCCCACCTGTCCGCAACATATAACCTCCATTCCGTTTTCGGGTCTGAATTTTATGTACTGATTCATCCATTTAAAACAGACGGCAGAGATTTGACTGCCTTCATCTTTTAAAGAAAAATACCAGTGTCCACTTGAGTAGTTTCCCTTAAAATTTGAAATCTCTCCCACGACCCAGATATAATCGTATCCCACTTCTGCCTCTATAATGTCTTTGATCCTTGTCGTAAGTCCTGAGACCGTGTAGATTTCCCCTCTGATGAGACTTAAAAATGATGGATAATCATTCATCTTAAAAAGAGTATTTGAGATCAGAGGAATATAGTCAAGTAGAGGTTATTTTTCTTCCATTTCAGTTTAATAGACTGTAGAATTTCTATAATACCTAAAATGAAGGAGAAGACCTTTGAATCAAATTAACCCGCAGATATTCAGGGAATACGACATAAGGGGCGTTGTTGGAGAGGACCTTAATGAGGAGATTATTGAGAGGATCGGAAAGGCCTACGGCACATATATGAGAAAAATGGGAAAGAGAAGGGCGTCCCTAGGAAGGGATTGCAGACTGAGTTCTCCTGTCTTTGCCAGAGCTATAAGTGATGGGATTACCTCAACGGGTATAGATATCATAGACATAGGCATGGTTACAACGCCTATGGTTTATTTTTCCTTATTCAACCTCGATGTAGATGGCGGGGTTATGATTACGGCAAGCCACAATCCATCTGAATACAACGGGGTTAAACTCTGCGTGGGAAAAGAGGCGCTTTTTGGAGAGGAAATACAGAAGATTAGAAAGATTGCCGAAAGCGGTGACTTTGCAAAGGGCGCGGGTTCAGTCGAGACGGCTAGCATAATGGATAAGTACCTGAATTTTCTCAGGGAAAATGTGGAGATAAAGCCGGGAATCCGGGTTGCGATTGATTGTGGAAACGCCATGACAGGGATAGTTGCGCCCAAGATTTTAAAGGAATTTGGATGCGAAGTAACCGAGCTTTACGTTACGCCCGATGGAAGGTTTCCCAATCACCATCCCGACCCGATTGTGGAGGAGAATCTCAGGGACTTAATAGATACGGTTCGACGCGAAAGGCTCGATCTAGGAATCGGTTTTGATGGGGACGGCGACAGGATAGGTGTCGTTGATGAAAATGGGGATGTGATCTGGGGCGATATGCTTCTTGTCATTTTTGCAAGGGATGTGATTGGGCGAATTCCGGGAGCTAAGGTAGTCGGCGAGGTGAAATCTTCAACTAGGCTATATCGGGAGATAGAGAGGCTCGGCGGAAAGCCCATCATGTGGAAGGCAGGCCATTCTTTGATGAAGAATAAAATGAAGCTAGAGGGAGCGGTCTTGGCTGGTGAGATGAGCGGACACGTATTTTTTGGGGATAAATTCTTTGGATACGATGATGCAGTCTACGCGGCGCTAAGGCTCCTTGAGATCATATCAAAAACGGGGAAAAGGGTATCCCGGCTCCTGGGTGGAATACCCCCTGCATTTGCTACACCTGAGATCCGGGTTGAGTGCCCTGATGAAATAAAGTTTGATTTGGTAGAAAAGGTAAAGGAGGAGTTCAAAAAGGAATACAAGGTCATTGACATAGACGGTGTGAGGATTGAATTTCCAGACGGGTGGGGGCTCATAAGACCATCCAACACACAGCCCGCTTTGGTCCTCAGATTTGAGGCGAGGACGAAAGAGAGGCTTGAAGAGATACGCTCCCTCATTGAGAGAACCCTGGAGCGTGTCAAAGCTAGACTATAAATAACCGTATGACCTTCCATTTGACAACTTTGTAAATAACGTGGTTTCGAGGGGAGGAGGGTAATCAGCCGACAGGAGGGGGTAAAGCCACTCCATCACCGTATAGCGGAACATCTACTACCAGAAGCCAGCTGCCCTGGTTTGGTGAGTGCAATGGAAAAAATGAGAGGTCGGTTAAAGTCAATGTGGAATTGAGAGAGGGGCACTTTGTGGAAGGACAGAAGGTAGCCTGTCGCGCCGTTGCCTTTTTCTGCGGTCAAAGGATTATTAAAGAGCAGGTAGTCTCAAAAAATAAACCGGGAGCGTGCGATCAGGTGAAGGGGAATTGGACGATATGCTGGGTACTGGCACCTCCATTTGTTGTGACAAGTTCCGAAGGGCAAAGGGTACACATAAACCATGCGACCCCGGAATTGATATTGACTGCGATGGGGTGCCAAATCAGGATGACGATTATCCATTTGATCCCAATCGTTCGGTAAGTCCGAATAAATGAGGGGTTCGAGTATTGCAAGGCAGTGAATCCAGTTGAAAGAGGGGTCACAATGTCGCTTGTCGAGCAGAATGGATGGTGGATTGTTCCAGGCTTTTTACTTGCGATATTCATGGTCTTTGCCATGATGGAGTTCACAATTACCCTCACGTTGAGACGGCCCCCCGCAATAGAAAACCCGTTGGCGGAGACGAGCTTAGGCAGCGTCTTTTGGCCCTTAATAAGGGGGACCCTATCGTATGTTGAAGCAAAGAACTCCGACCTGGAACTCGACTTGGACGTTGTGGACAAATCCTGGTATGAGATATTTGCAAAGGTTAAGCTCACGGTTATCTACCGTGCTCGTGCCCTGCTCGATGAGGCGCAACACGAGGTGCGCTGGTTTGAGATGGTAAGGTGGTCTAACTTCTTTCTAGGCTTTGATGGGTGGAGGCCGCGATTCAATTGGTCTATTTATGCCCTCTGGGGCTATATTGATGTCGTCTGGACGGGTCTAGCATACGGAATTCAGCCGGGATTCCCGCCGCGCATAGGCCGGGTCTATAAATTTTCTCTGAACACCGTTCAAGCCAAAAAAGAGATTCGCAGGGTTGTCAACGAGAGCGGATGGACATTTCGTCCTGTGCTCTGGTGGTTCCAGGTGAATCGAAACAGCCATAGAGCCTTTCAAGCCCTGATGCCGAATGTATCTGCTCGCCGCTTCTGGGGAATACTCTATCCCGTGAGCTACTTATTTACTATCGGCTACATAATATACGTTGCAGACCCCAAAGGGATTGGAGGGTTGTTGAGCCTTCACAACCTGACCCCGGTCCTTCTTTTCTCTGCTCTGTGGTGGGGCATCTGGGGGTTTATTGCGTGGATATTCTCCGGATTTCCGCCCTTTTGGTGCCGATTCCAGCCCCCCTCCTCTCGCCATAAAGCCGGTGTGGCTTACCCAAATAGAGACCATTCGGAGGGAGAGGGAGAAGCGCATGAATGAATTTGGAGTATAGAAAAAGCAATCACAAAAGGGCCTCTACTTGATTTTAACCTCTTTTTCAATAGTAGCCGATTTATCTGAGTTTTGATCCCTCACTGTGAACGCCACGTTGTAGGTTCCCACAGGGGCGCCTGTCATAGTGAGGGTTACGTTTGTAAAGAGGTCATGAATCGGCTCCCTTGAATTAAACTGGGCATCCAAAACTTCTTCTGTTCAAACACTACTTCACCCTTGTCGTCTTTAATGGCTATATCAATGAAAAATCCTCCTGTGTACGCCCCTCCCTTTTTTACAAAAACCACGTTTTTGGGTTCAAGGTAAAAATAAAGGGCTTCTGCGCTTTCGTAAACGTTGCTCTCTCTTGGCTCAAATGCGCCGAAATAATCGGCTTTTCTTCTCACGGGATAGAAGTTTTTTACGGTAAGTGGCGCCTTCACTCTTACCTCCTCTAATGCCTGCTCTATGAGTTCTGCGGATTCGGCATATTTGCCGGATGAGTAGGCCTTTGATGCGTCTTGAAGCCTTGTTTCCACTGAAGACTCAGCCATCGCCCTGATTCCCATGGTAGAGGTTAGAAATAGTATGAATAGAAGCTTTATGAATCTCATCCCAATGCCTCCTTAAG
>CAYMEO010000049.1:0-20830 GCA_964389705.1 uncultured Spirochaetia bacterium | reverse complement strand
TTGCGCTTGAGACAAGAAATGCTATTTCAATGTTATATTGAAAGTAATATTAAACTGGGAGATATAAGGAGAATTGAAAGATGTCAAACCAAAGGTGGATAGAAGTCGGCCTTAAAATCCTTCCTGTGTATCGCTGTTCCTATCTTAAAATTCTGGGAGGTCATGCGTATTCTTAATCAGGTTTTAATTTTGTTATATACTTAAGTTATGGTGAATTTGATATATAAATTAGATTAAGGAGAATAGATGTGAAGAGGTCTAAAGACCTCTTCTAAAGGATTCTCCTATAATTTATTTAAATGATGCAGATAGTTTTAGTAGGGCTTAATCATAAGAGCGCTCCGGTTGAGGTAAGGGAGCGATTTTCATTCTCTCAGGAAGCGATTGAAGAAGGTCTTATCAAACTATATCAGAAAAAGAGTATTGAAGAGTGTTCTGTGCTTTCCACTTGCAACCGCGTTGAGGTTTATGCCGTGTCGTCGGATGCCGATCAATGCGTAAGGGAGATCAAAGAATTCCTCTGTGAGTTTCATAAGATACCTCTAGAGTTTTTCTCTCCTTACCTGTATGTTCTGGTAGGGCATACCGCTGCGGGGCATCTATTTAGGGTGGCATCAAGCCTGGACTCTATGGTAATAGGAGAGCCTCAAATATTGGGACAGGTAAAAGAGGCTTATAAGACCGCTAACTTGAAGGGGACTACTGGGCTAATTCTCAATCGGCTCTTTCACAGTGCCTTTTTTGTGGCAAAGAAGGTAAGGGCAGAGACTAAGATTGGGACCCACGGGGTTTCTGTGGGCAACGCAGCCGTCCAGTTGGCAAAGAGGATTTTTCATGATCTGTCAAAGAGGACTGTAATGGTCATAGGGGCAGGAGAAATGGCAGAGCTTACGACAAGGCACCTGTCAGGGATAGGAATAAAGGAATTACTAATTGCGAACCGAACATTAGAGGGTGCCGAGGGGCTTGCCCATAGGCTCAGGGGGAGGCCAATAAGGATAGAGGAGATACACTACTTCTTAAGGAATGTGGATATAGTGATTACGGCTACGGGTTCACGGGGGTTTATAATCAGACCACATCACGTGCGTGAGGCGATGCGGCTGAGGAAGAACGAACCCATGTTTATGATAGATATAGCAGTTCCACGAGATATTGACCCAAGGGTAGAGGAGATTGAAAACGTGTATCTCTATGATATTGACGACCTCCAGGGGATATTGGATGAAAATCTGAGAATAAGACAAGAGCACGCAAGAAGGGCAGAAGAGATTGCCCTTCAAGGGGAGAGGGATTTTCAAAAGTGGCTTGATGGGTTAAGTGTGGTTCCCGCGATAATATCACTTAAGAAGAGATTTGAAGAGATTAAATCGGCTGAGGTTGAAAGGGCGTTTCGCAGGATCGGGGACATATCAGAGAGAGAAAAAAATATAATTGAATCTATGGCATCTGGGATTATAGGGAAGATTCTACATAGTCCCCTAACGAATCTCAAAAAGGAATCGTCTAGTTCTGTTGGTGCCCTGTATGTGGATGCAATAAAGAGGCTTTTCCAACTCGATACCGGGTTTGAATTGTTAGCAGATGAGACAGACATTAAGGATTGGGAGTAGAGGAAGCCAACTTGCGCTCTGGCAAGCTGGGTTCATAAGGAGCCTTCTAGAGAATAAGTTCCCTAGAATAAAGATAGAGATACATCAAATCCGAACAAGAGGAGATAAAGTCCTAGATGTGCCTCTTTCTGAAATCGGCGGCAAGGCGGCGTTTGTAAAGGAGATTGAAGAGGCTCTTCTTCAGTGTGAAATTGATGTTGCCGTCCACAGCATGAAGGACGTTCCTATATCTCTTCCCGAAGGACTAGTAATCGGAGCGGTAGCTAAAAGACATGACCCAAGGGATGCCTTTATATCAAGGGCTGGTATTAAATTCGATCAGCTTCCAAAAGGAGCAAAGGTTGGGACAAGTAGTCTCAGGCGTCGGGCTCAGATCCTCCATATTCGCCCAGATGTCGAGGTTCTTCCAATTAGGGGAAATGTTGATACGAGGTTGAGGAAATTAAAGGCTGAAGGTCTTGACTCCATTGTGGTTGCGCTTGCGGGTTTGGAAAGGCTGGGATTTAAAGATGAAATCACAGAATGCTTTTCGGTTGATGTTCTTGTTCCTGCCCCAGGGCAGGGTGCAGTGGCGGTTGAGTGTAGGGAGGATGATAGGGAGATAATAGAGATGATCTCTCAAATTAATCATGTAGATTCTTGGATTGCTGTTTCTGCTGAAAGGGGATTTCTTGAGGAGCTTGGTGGCAGTTGTGAGATTCCCATAGGATGCCATGCCTCGATTCGGAAGGATAGAATTAAGATCCTTGGTCTTATAGCCTCTTCAGATGGTGCGCAATTAATCAGAGAGGAGATTGAAGACTCGGTGCAAAACTATAAAGCCGCCGGGCAAGGACTTGCTCGAAGAATCCTCGATAAAGGCGGAAACAGGATTCTTTCAAATTTTGCCTAGTTTTTTTGTTGTTATTCTCCTTAAAATGTATGAGTACCTGAGATTCCATAATCTATTATTTATACCTTTTGGTCTTCAATTACGATTTATATATAGAATGATTTTGGTTTGGATTGAAGATGCTCTTGTTTAGATATTAATAAATCGTAGAGATTGTGCAAATCTCCACAAATTCTTGACAAAGGTATGAGTAAAGTATTAGGATTAGATGCAGTATAAATATAAACTAACACTGACTCCCGGTGCAATTCTAGGCGAAATTCTATTTTACGATTCATGAGTTGATATGTCGCCGGGCTTTTATTGGCTATTATCTGGAGGGCTGAATGCGTGAACTTAGATTTGACCCAATTAGAAACAGGTGGGTAATAATATCGCCCGAAAGGGCAAGAAGACCGAGTGATTATACGATTGCCCAAGATGATATGTCAGACAAGGCGGTGGTTGTGTGTCCCTTCTGTGAGGGGTCTGAGGAAAAAACTCCCCCTGAAATCTTTGCGATAAGGAGGAATGCATCAAAGCCCAATTCTCCGGGATGGAGGGTAAGGGTTGTTCCTAATAAATTCCCCGCACTCCAGATAGAGGATAATGCGATTAGGTATGGAATGGGGATATTTGATGTAGTAAGTGGGGCCGGAGCGCATGAGGTAATTATAGAAACACCTGATCATAACAAAAGTCTTGGTGACCTCGATGTGGATTGGATTAAAGATGTGCTAGCGGCCTTTAAGGAGAGGATAAGAGACCTGTTTCATGACCCTAGGCTTCGATATATATTGATATTTAAAAATCATAAGGCTCAAGCCGGAGCCTCACTGGCACACACGCACTCACAACTCATTGCAACCCCTATGGTCCCTCCTGTGGTAAAGCAGGAGCTTGCCAGTTGTAGGGAGAACTTTAGGGCCAAGGAGAGGTGCCTTATATGCGATCTTATAAAACAGGAAATCGAGTTTGGGACAAGGATCGTTTATGAGACAAAAGACTACATTATATGGGCTCCATTTGCCTCGAGCTTTCCATTTGAGACATGGATACTTCCTAAAAGACACCTGCACGATTTTTCTATGCTAAGTGATGAAGAACTAAGAGACCTCGCCCCTGTGCTAAAGCTCTGTCTTATATCCATCAAGAGGCTATTGAATGACCCGCCTTATAATTTTGTAATCCATACATCCCCCCCTAAGTTTAAACGACCGGGTCAACCCCAGCACTGGGATTCAATTGATTTTGATTTTCATTGGCATATAGAGCTAATTCCACGCCTTACGAGTATAGCGGGATTTGAATGGGGGGCAGGATTTTTTATAAATCCCACCCCTCCGGAAGCGGCTACTAATTACCTAAAGGAGGAGATAAAGAATAACGTATAGGGGAGAATTCCTATTCTGTAGAGGCATATGGGCGTGTGTCCTGTTAGAATAGGTAGAGGGTAAAATCCCCCTTGACTTATAAAGTAAAACGCTTTATTTTTTTAGCTGTAATTAATTATTTTACTTAAATGATTGTATCGCTTCTGAAAAAATACATCTGGGTTATAAATCTCATACTTCTTGCAGGGCTTTCTTACTCTATCGCTCAGATTGTAAGCGATGGAATTAAAAAAAGGGTGTCTCCCCCGTTATCTGAGGCTCATCGTGCTTTGGGTGTGATTAACGGGGGTGAGAGTATAGATATCAAACCGAATCAGATATACTCCCATGATTCTTATAGTGTTATATTAAGGAGAAACATATTCGGTTTAAGAAATACATCTCTGGGTTTAGGCGACCTGAACCCAAATAGCGTCCCTCAGACTACGCTTAACCTCGAACTCCTTGGAACTGTTATAAAGCCAGGAGAAGGGTCCACTGCCGTTATAAAAAATCTTGATAACGGTAAGATTCGGGGCTATGTCTCGGGTGAGGTAATTGATATAATCACCTCTGAAAATGTAAAGCTTGGGAGGGTTGAAAACTGTATTGCCATAGTTGAGCGCTCTGAGGGGCCTGAGACTATAAAATGTAAGAAAGATACAGGCAATTTTTTTTCTAGCGCTGCCTTTTCATCTCGATCGAGCCGGGGTCTTACATCATGGAAAAAGGGGGGAAAGGAGGATATCCCTGCTCAGAATTCAGGCACGCCCCAAGTCTGGGGTGATGGTATAAGAGAGGTAGCCGAAGGGATTTATGAGATTGATCAAAAGACACTAAATGATGCTTTGAGTGATCCGAATCAGCTCTTAACCCAAGCCCGTGCTATTCCACAGGAGGACGGACTGAGGTTTTTCGCAATAAGGCCCAATAGCATCTTCTTTAAGATAGGAATTAGAAACGGGGATGTGGTGCACAGGATAAACGATGTAGAGCTTGATAACATTGAAAACGCCTTCGCCGTCTTTCAAGAGCTAAGGCAGCAGTCCCGCTTTAGTATAGATATTACAAGGGGAGGGCAAGATCTGACATATCAATATACAGTTAGATAGGAGGAAAATAATCTGCGGATTTTTATCTTATAGGTTGGGGGCAAAAACGGTTGGCGGAGGAATATTGGATTTGAGTGCAGCGGTACAATAGGGGTTACGCAATGCAAATTAGAATTCTCAATGACTACATGATACAAGAGGAACCCACGATATGAAAAGAGCCCTTCAGCCTTTTTTGATCTCTATATTTGTTTTGGCTTTAGGCGTGTGTTATGCCCTGGCTTTTTCTCAGTTAATAAAATCAGATAAGATGTCCACCGAAAGGATAGACCGGCTTGCAGTTGCCCAGGCAGGTGGCGAAGCCGAACAGGAGGAAACAGTGGCTCCTAGTCCTGGGATTCCTGAGGAGGTTTCACAGCCGCAGAATATAGGCGCAAGAAAACAAGAGACGAAATCCTCCACTAGGGGGACGAGTTACACGGTTAAAGAGGGAGACACGCTATATAGTATAGCAAAAAGGTTTCAGGTCTCGGTTGAGGAACTAAGAAGCATTAATAATCTTAGGGGTGGCAGGGTAAGCGTAGGGCAGGTTTTAGAGATTCCACAAGAAAGGGCCTCGGGACAGAGGGGGCGAGTAAAGTCTCAAGAGGAATTTCTCCAGTCTCAGGTAAAGCAACCCAAGGCAGTGCAGCAGACAACCGCCTCTGAGGAGGTAATAAACCTTCAAAATGAGATGGACATAAGAGACCTGATTCAGACGATGAGTGAAATCACTGGACAGACTTTCATTCTGGATGAATCAGTAAAAGGTAAGAAGGTAACAATCGTGGCGCCCCGAGAGGGGTTTAAGAAGCAAAATGCCCTCAGGCTCTTTGAGGCAATCTTGGACCTAAATGGATTTGCAATAGTAAAGAAGGATAGTATAAGCAAGATAATTCCCAAGAGGGATGTAAAAACTGAGAGCCTTCCTACAGGTATCGGATTTGAGTACGGCTCTCCCTCAGATAAGTTTGTTACTAGGCTTGTTCCACTTAAGAACATAAATGCCGTAGAGATTGCAAATGCCCTAAAGCCACTTGTTTCGAAAGAAGGGGATGTAATAGCATATCCATCTTCAAATACACTTATCATTATAGATACGGTATCAAATCTTAACAGGATTCTCAAGATCATTGAAAATATTGATGCAGAAACTGGAATTGAGTTCATAAAGATTAAGCACGCCGATGCCGCAGACATCGCCGATAAACTTACAGCAATCTTTGGCGGAGAGAGCGTGTCTCCAAACGTTGAATCCACTCCTACTCAGCCGGGTGTGCTTCAGCCACCGGTTCAAAGACGCCCTGCGCGAGTTCCAACCCGTACTATTTCAGGAGCAGCGGGAGGAGAGCAGGGGGTTTTAGGGCTTAAGATAATCACGGATGAAAGAACCAATTCGCTCATAATAATCGCCCGCCCTCAGGATATGGCCAAGATTAAATCAGTAATTCAAAAGCTCGACGTTGAGATAGAGCAGCCTGAGCAGGGGATCTACGTAATCCGACTTCAAAACGCAAACGCTACGGAGGTGGTCAGTGTTCTCTCTAATTTAATTTCTGGAGGAGGCGGAGCCGCAGTACCTGTGCAGCCGCCTTCGCGCAGAGGGATAGGAGGAACCACTGGGTTAGGTGGACTGGGGAGAGTGGGAGGGGGAACATTTGGAGGCCAATACCTAGGGGGACAGACTGGGCTATTTCAAGGGGGGCAGACCGGGACTATTAGCGGCCTTGGACAATCTGCGGGTCAGATTCAGAGAGAAAATCCCAGTGGTGGGGGAATTTCAGCGGTTGCCGCAGAGGGTATAAGGATCACTGCCGATCCTGCTACGAATTCCATCATAATCGTAGGCTCACGCCGGGATTATGAAACCGTAAAGAAGGTTATTGATGAACTGGATATAAGGAGGAAACAGGTGTATGTCGAGGCTGCGATACTTGAAGTGAGCCTTGACAGGCTAAGAGCGCTTGGTACGAGCTTCAGTCTGGGTTTTGCATTTGACCATAATGGAGGTGGCTTTGCCGGAACGAATCTCCCGGGGCTACCTAGTCTTCTTGGGGTTGCAGCGAGCCCTCAGTCCTTTGCGACTTCGCTCGGCGGTGTAAATGGGCTATTCCTGGGGGTTGTTGGTAAAACGGTCAATATTAACGGCGTTGAAATTCCGGCATATACCGCCCTTATTCAAGCCCTCTCTTCTATGAACGATGTTAATGTTCTCTCTACTCCTAGCCTTCTTACTAGGGATAATGAGGAGGCACAGATTACCGTAGCCGATGTGATTCCATTTCCTACAGGAAGCACTGTCGGACAGACTGGCGTTACCGTACAGACTATAGACCGTGAACCTGTCGGTATACTGCTTGACATTACTCCCCAGATTGGCGAAGGGGATTACTTGAGCTTAAACATACACACAGAGGTCTCTGCTACGACAACTGCTCCTGCAGGTCTCAATACGCAGCAGTTTGGTATTGCAACAACCACGAGAAGTGCCGATTCGTCAGTGGTCGTAAAAGATGGCCAAACAATCGTGATTGGGGGACTTGTTCAAGATAGAGAGACCGTCAACGTCAGTAAGGTTCCGCTCCTTGGTGATATCCCATTTCTTGGCTATCTCTTTAAGTTTAAATCGAAACAGAGCACTAAGGTAAATCTTATGATCCTTCTTACTCCAAAGATAGTTAAAGATGAAGCCGACATGCAGAAAATCCTTGAGGATAGACAGAGGCGTAACATGATCCTTCAGCAGAAGGGATTTGAAAAAAGGGGGTACTGACGTGAAGAGACTCGAGGAGATAATAATCGAGAGGAACCCTGGGGCCCAGGGGAAGATTGACGATCTAATCAAGAATAAAAATGGCGAAAGGTTTGAAGAGGCATTTTTGAAATCAAAGATTTTAGACGATCAAGAGGCTCTAGAGGTTCTTTCAGAGTTCTATGGGATTCCATATATAAGCTCCGTATCCGAAAGGGAGATTGATCCAGAGCTTATAAAGCTTATTCCCATAAGCTTTGCAAAAAAGTTCAAGCTGATTCCATTAAAGAGAGGGGATGGGAAGGTCATAGTAGTATTTGCACCTCCCCTCGACCTCTATGCACTTGATGAGGTAAGGTCTCTTTTTGGATGCGAAGTAGAGCCATTTCTTGCATCTGGTCCTGTGGTTATAGACTGCATAAATAGGGTCTATGAGCGCGGCACAGAGATGAGAGATGAGATTGAAAATGGAACTATGGGAATTATAGAATCCGAATTTCAGGAGCCTAAAGACCTACTTGAGGCAGAGGATGAGGCGCCGATAATCAGGTTTGTAAACTCCCTCCTTTTTCAGGCGGTAAAGGAGAGGGCAAGTGATATTCACATAGAGTGCTTTGAGAAAGACGTGGTCGTGAGGTTTAGAAAAGACGGGATTCTCCATAAGGTAACTGCGGTTCCGAGGAGGCTTCAGTCATCCATTATATCAAGGGTAAAGATTATGGCTGAACTTGATATCGCAGAGAAGAGAAAGCCCCAAGATGGAAGGATCCGTGTAAAGATCGCGGGGCGCGATGTTGATGTCCGAATATCGGCCGTTCCCACATCACACGGCGAGAGTGTTGTAATGAGGCTTCTTGATCGCTCCACGGTTCTACTTGAGTTAGAGGAGTTGGGATTTGAGGGCAAAAAACTCGATATAATAAATTCACTCATTCATCGCCCGCATGGGATTATCCTTGTCACAGGCCCTACTGGAAGTGGAAAAACAACCACCCTTTATGCCGCTCTTGAGAGGATTAATTCCCCCGATAAAAAAATTATAACGATTGAAGACCCTATTGAGTACCAGATTCAGGGGATAAATCAGATTCAGGTAAACCCAAAGGTGAACCTCACATTTGCAAATGGCCTGAGATCTATTCTCCGCCAGGACCCCGATGTAATTTTAGTAGGTGAAATCAGAGACAGAGAGACTGCAGATATTGCGATTCATGCATCGCTTACCGGACACCTTGTTTTCTCCACACTCCATACAAACGACTCGGCAAGCGCAATAACGAGGCTTATAGATATGGGAATTGAACCGTTTCTTGTAGCATCTTCTCTTGTTGCGGTTGTGGCACAAAGGCTCATACGGTTTCTCTGTCCCTCATGCAAAGAGCTTTATATCCCACTTGAGGATGAACTCAGAAGAATAGATATTGATAGAGGCGAGCTTCCCGGAGGAAGACTGTATCGGGCAAAGGGCTGCAATGAGTGTTTGGGTACAGGTTATAGTGGAAGAAGCGGGATATTTGAAATCCTACTCATTGATGAAGAGATTCGTGGCCTTACGATGAGCACTGCAGACTCTACGACGATAAAGAAAAAGGCGATTGAGCATGGTATGACTACACTCAGAATGGATGGTGCGGGAAAGATTCTAAAGGGCTTGACTTCAATAGACGAGGTCATGCGGGTTACAGAAGAAGACGAGATTTAGCTATAAATTGGCTATTCACTATCAGGTAATTAAAAAAATGCCTGTTTATAAATATAAAGCGATTAATCAGAGAGGAAGGACGGTACAGGGAACAATAGATGCCGAATCCCCCAAGGCCGCAACTGAGAAGCTAAAGCGTCAGAACATGTTCCTCTCTTCTCTCGGTGAGGTTAAAAAGGAGAAGACAAGGAGGTTTTTTCTATTTAAGGGGATAAATTCAGGGGAGCTTGTGGTAACGACGAGACAATTCTCTACTCTTATCTCGGCTGGTTTTCCACTCGAAGCGTCTCTCGTTGCTCTCTCTGAACAGACAGAGGATGCAAAACTCAGCCAGGTACTTACTCAAGTAAGAGACAGAGTAAGCGAAGGTAGTTCTTTAGCTGGTGCACTCAAGGAGCATCCAAATGTGTTCTCTAATCTTTATATAAACATTGTAAAGGCGGGGGAGGCAAGTGGCACTCTCGATATTGTGCTCCTTAGGCTTGCAGATTTTCTTGAAAAGCAGATGGCCCTTCGATCGCGCATAAGGAGCGCGCTTATTTATCCTATATTTATGTTCTTTATAGGGAGCGGTGTTCTCTTTTTTATGATGACATACATTATCCCTAAGATAGCAAAGATATTTGAAGAAAGCCGAAAAGCCCTGCCACTTATCACAATAGTGCTAATAAAGCTCAGCGGTTTCCTAAGTCAGAACATAGTTGCTCTTTTTCTTTTGCTTACCGGTCTGGCTTTTATTGTCTACCGATTCAGTAAAACAGGGCGTGGAAGTGCATTATTTGATCGTTTGGTTCTTAAGCTCCCAATATTTGGGAAGATCATAAAAATGGTCATAATATCGAGATTCACGCGTACGCTTGGAACCCTTATTGGCAGCGGAATCCCACTTCTTGATGCACTTGAAATTGGAGAGGCGGTCTTAGGGAATTCTGTCTACATAGAAACCCTAAGGAGGGTTCGTGAAAACGTAAGAGAGGGAACGAGTCTTGCGGGTCCTTTGAAAGAAAGCGGCGTGTTCCCACCGCTTATGACGCGAATGATAACCGTAGGGGAACAGACCGGAGAATTGGAGGAGATGCTCTCAAAGGTTGCAAACATATATGACCTCCAGATTGAAACCTCGGTCTCTACGCTTACATCCTTGCTTGAGCCTGTTATGATACTTGCAATCGGTGTGGTTATAGGTTTTATAGTTTTTGCAATTCTTCTCCCTATATTTGATCTGACGTCTACTATTGGCAGGTAAAGGAGAAATGACTCAGACGCAGGTTGGCGCAAATGATGAGAAGAAAGAATGGGGCAGGTTTCATGCACCATTTGTGTTCATCTAAATAGTATTTAGGAGGTCTTAAATGAGATCAAAAGAGGGCGGTTTTACGCTTATTGAAATCATGGTGGTTCTGGTCATCATTGCAGGGCTTGCATATATAGTGAGTACAAATGTTATAGGCAGGCTTGGAAAAGCAAGAGTTGAGACTACAAAGATTCAAATCAAACAGCTTGAGACCGCATTAAAACAATTTAAACTTGACAATGGATTCTATCCAGAAACCCAGCAGGGACTCGAGGCTTTAGTTTCCCCTCCGACTGTAGGACGGATTCCCCAGAACTACGCAAGGGAAGGGTATCTTGAAGGGGGTAAGATTCCAAAGGATCAGTGGGGAAATGACTTTAAATATATAGGCCCTGACCAGACACAAGACGGGTCTTATGAGATTATATCGCCCGGACCCGATGGTGTTTATCCGAGCGACGATGATATATCGAGTCGGAACATTCAATGAAAGATAAAAAGGGCTTTACGCTTATAGAGCTTGCCGTGGTGATCGTTCTCGTAGGAGCTTTCTTATTAGTAGCCATACCCAAGTTTAATAGTATCACCGAGGTAAATATCAAAAGTGCATCCCGAAGGCTCAGTGGAACCATAATGTACCTCTACAGCGAGGCCATTTTTAAGAAAACTGTCTATAAACTCGCCTTTGACATTGATAGGGGTAAATACTGGGTACAGGTTCTCGATGGAAATGAGTTTAAAATACCTACGGACGACCCTCTTTTGGGAATAAAGAGGCTTCCTGATGGTGTATATTTTAAGGATATAATAACCCAGCGAAGCAATGGGAAGAGCATAAAAGGAAGTGGAGAATTTATACTGTTTATGCCGACCGGATTTGTTGAGCCCGCTGTGATTCACCTTGAGACTGAAGAAGGCACTGATTATACAATAGCTACAAAGCCATATACTGGGGGAACTATAGTTTTTGATAGATATGTTGACCTTTTTCAGAAATAAGGCTAGAGAGATAAGATTTCGTCTCTCTCAAATGGATTCGGGATTTCTTCTCCTTGAGGTTCTCGTTGCTGTTGCTATACTTGGCTCTGCGCTTGCCGTGCTTTTAGGTTCTGTAGATAGAAACTTAATCCTTACCTCGCAGTCAAAGGACCTCGTTTTTGCTGAGACCCTTGCGCAGAGGAAACTCGCGGAGATCGAGCTTGGGGGATTCCCAGATCAAAGACAGGATCAAGGGGATTTTACAGATGCACCCGGATTTAAATGGTTTCTCTCTATAGTGCCTTCAAGTGTTCCAGGGCTCAACACAGAAACAAGGACGATTGACTTAATTATTACCTGGGATGAAGGGAGAAAGAGGTTTGAACTCACATTGGCAATGGCTAATCTCAAATAGTGTTTCCATAAAAATCTTCCCTCTGGATTTTCTATCTCCCAGATTGAGTCTGAGACGAGGATACCACGGAACCTTGGGGTTTACACTAATTGAGGTACTTATCGCAGTTTTTATTGGGGCAATAGTTCTAACTGTTCTCTATGCCTCTTTCTTCCAGATCATAAATGCAAAGGATTCCGCCGAGGATAAACTTGAGCTTTATCATGAGGCGAGGGTTATTATCTCTAAGATAAACGAAGACTTATCAATGGCATATCCCAGGGGTATGATTTATCCGGTTCAGGGTGTTCCAGCATCTTCTTTTTTTGTTGGAAGGGCAGAGGGAGAACAAGGGGAGCGTAGTTGGGTTGATTTTATGTCTCTATCTCATGCCCCGGGAGTAAACTCGGGAGACTCGGATCAGGCTGAGATCAAGTATTATCTGAAACCGGTTCCACAGAGCAGCCTCTTTTTTCTTATGAGAAGCGAAAATCCAAGGGTAGGAAGCGACTCAAGCACGATTGAATATCCGCTTTCTGAGCGCGTAGTAGGTTTTACTCTTACATACATGAGGACTGATGAAGATGAGTTTGTAAATGATTGGGATTCGGCACAGACGGGCTCTCTTCCAAGGGCTGTTGATATAACGTTAACGTTAAGGAGTGCTAGGGGGGAGGACATTGAGTTTAATTCTATTGTATTAATTCCGGTAGCGGATTAAAAAGGGTTATGTTGAGTAATGTGTTATTTTATGGATTTATGTGAATGAATCTTATATTTGCCCGGAATAAAGGCAATCACTTTAAAGATTGCCTCTAGATTGTAGCAATAGGGAAGATTATGGCTCTCATAGAGAACAATTTACAAAAAGGGGAATCCAAAGAAAGAGGCGTTGTGCTTATTATAGTGCTTATCGTAGTTGCAATCCTTACGACTCTTGTCGTTGATCTCATCTATTTTACCCAAATGAATACGGAGATATCGGCCAATTCAAAGGATGAGATGAAAGCGCATTACATTGCAAAGTCCGGTGTATATGTACTTGCAGGAACAATAAAGAATGAGTCTCTTGAAAATCTAACATCAATTGCGGGTCTATTTGGCAACCAAAATGGAAATTCTCAAGGATACTGGAGTATTAAGGTTCCGTTTTTCCCAGTTGGGGATGGGGTTGCATCGGTTGTGGTTATTGATGAGCGCTCAAAGGTAAACCTCAACGCACTTGTAAATCAGGTTACGAACCAAGTTGACCGTCAGGTGCTTGTTGAGATTACTGAGCTTTTCAGAATGGTTGGGGTGGATAATGGTAAATCCTCGCGTTTTATCTCGAGTCTAATCAATTGGCTCGATCATCCAATATCGGGGCAGCAAAATAATGACCAGGATCCAAATGGAGCAAATGCCGAATTCTATGCAAGGCTGCAAAATCCTTATCAGATAAAGGATGGACCGCTAGATAGTGTTGAAGAAATTCGACTGATAAGCGGGATGGATGATGATTTCTTCAATAAGATTAAGGACTACGTTACGGTTTATCCAACAGATAAGAAGATAAATTTCAGCACTGCTCCCAAGGTCGTGATGATGGCTGCACTCAAAGGTGCATCGGTCTCGGTTTCTCAAAGGCAAGGAAGCGCCTCTCAAGAAGAACTCAGAGACGATACCGCAGAAAGCATCGCCGATGCCGTAATAGATGCGAGAAAGGATAACTCTATAATTGATCAGAGAAAGGTGCGTGAGATAGTACAGAAGGAGAATGTCGATCCGTCAATTCCAATCAGCGCGGGATTAAGCGGCGTTGTTTTAAGCACGGGCAAAAGCGATGTATTCACTATAATGTCTACGGGTAGTCTTGGCCAAGGAAATCCCATAACCAAGACTATAAGAGCAGTTGTAAGAAAAATAACTTCTCAGAATTTACAGGGAGTAAACATTATCTCATGGAAAGAGCTATAGAGAATCTAAAGAGGATAAAAGAAGAATTAAGGGGAGAGTTTTTTGAAAGAGATGAGGTTATAGAAGGGGCTCTTTGCGCGCTTCTATGCGGCTGTCATATACTCCTTATCGGTCCCCCAGGAACGGCAAAGTCGCTCCTTGCGCATGAGGTCTGCAGGAGGGTCTCCGGAGCCAAATACTTTCAGTGGCTTCTTACAAAGTTCACCACACCTGAAGAGATATTTGGTGCTGTGAGTCTCAAGGGGTTGGAGAACGATGAGTATAGAAGGGTAATAAGTGGAAAACTGCCCGAGGCCTACATAGCCTTTCTCGATGAGATCTTTAAAGCGAGCTCTTCTATACTCAATACTCTCCTTACGATTATGAACGAGCGAGTTTTCTATAACGGTACGGAGGCGACTGAGGTTCCTCTCATTACGCTCTTTGGAGCAAGCAACGAGCTTCCATCAGAAGAAGACGAACTCGAGGCCCTATACGATAGGTTTCTGCTCAGATATGTTGTGGATTATATAAAAGAGGATTTTCGATTCATAAAGATGATACAGGCCGAGGATGAGGCTGAGAGAAAAAAGACAACTATAACCGTTGAAGAGCTTAGATACTGTCAATCTCAAACAAAGGGTGTTCGTATCCCGCCTCATGTAATAAAGCTCATCTCACGCATAAGAAACGAACTCAAGAAGAAGGGGATTGTGCTCTCAGACAGACGCTATAAACAATCGGTTCTCCTCCTTAAAGCGAGGGCCTATCTCGATGGGAGGAGTGAGGTTGATGAAAACGATTTAGGTATTCTCGAGAATGTCCTCTGGCGTGATCCGGGTGAAAGAGGAGAGATTCAGTCCGTAATCTATCAGTCGCTTCACGGCTACAGAGATCGTGCACGTGAGTTGCTCGTCCAGGCAAAGGAACTCGAGTCATACGCAAAGCGCCCATGGGATAATGAAGAGATGCTTATTAAGGCGAACATAGAGGCTCAGACAAAATTAAGACACGTGCTTTCAAAGATTGAAACCCTGTTTGACGAATGTAGAGAGCGTGGAAAATCTCTTGAAGAACTCTTAAGGGTAAAAACTGAAATTGAGGACATACAAAAAGAAATCCTAAACAGACTCCTTTCTGGCAAAGAAGAGCCGAGTTAGCTCTTTAGAAGATTCTTCTTACTCTTGTGATTTTGGGTAGAAAACTCTGCTCCATAAATTGACTCTAGTCATGACTGCTCTTTATTTTCTTACTATGTGTATCTCTTGATTAGAGTATAATTACTAATTTAGATTTTTTACTAAGGAGAATGCCATGTCGAAATTACCAGAAATCCCTTATAAGCTACTTACTGAAGGTAGAAACTTTGCTGCGGTTGCAACCCTTATGCCGGACGGTTCGCCACAGGTCAGTATCGTCTGGATAGATTCAGATGGCGAACACGTCATTTTTAACACCGCTGAAGGGAGGGTTAAAACAAAAAACCTTAGCAGAGATCCTAGGGTTGCGGTGGCTGTTATGAATTCCGAAAATCCCTACGAACAAGTAATCGTTCGAGGGCGCGTTGTTGAGATGACTCATGATGGCGCAGATGCCCATATAGATCGCCTTGCGAAAAAGTATTTGGGGGTTGATAAATATCCATACCGCGGGCCTGGGGAGCAGCGCGTTATTGTCAAAATCGCCCCCGATCACATCGGCGTATTCGGATAATGTGTGCTTTTGTATAATGAGTGTAGAAGTCACTTGGTATTGAATGTGGTTTCGGACAAGATGCGGTAATCTAACTACATTCGGGGAGATTGTTTTGACTAAAACATGCATATTGCGCCAGTCATGAGTACTCTTAACAAGAGTTAATGAAGGTACGAAAGAGCGTCCAGACGACATTTAAAATTCCCATATTTGTTTTTGCTATTGATGTATCTTAAAACTAGCTAACTTTTCTCCACCACTATTGAACCTCCCTCTTAAACGATTTACACTCTCCAATCATACATGAAAGAAGCTATAAGAGTCGCAATTCCGATTCAGAGTGAGGAGATATTCTATTATTTGGTTCCTCCTCATCTTCAAGACGGGATTCAAATTGGAAAGCGCGTTCTGGTTCCGTTTAAAAGTAGGCGCGTTCTTGGATTCACTGTTGGATTTGGAAAATCGCCTGAAGGGTTGGCACTTAGAGAGATAATAGATATTGTGGATGAAGAGCCTCTTTTTGATGAGAAGAGGCTTGATTTTCTCAAATGGATTGCTGGGTATTATATGGCACCACTTGGGATAGTTCTTAAAGCCGCTCATCCGGGAGGCTTAGGGATAAGCCTCAAAAAGGTCGTCAGAATTACAGAAAAGGGTGCAAATCCGCTCGGTAAAAATAGACTGAGCGAAATTGAAAAGCGAATTCTCAAAACCCTGTCTCTGTCCGGTAAAATCACGGCTAGAAAGCTTCTTGGTCTTGTAGAGGGAACAACGCATGAGCTTCTGAATTCTCTCAGGCGAAGAAGGTTTATTGATTTTAGCTATGAGCTTTACTCAAACTCTAAGGTAAAGGTTGAAAAAATAATTGTAGCACAAGAGAAGGTGAATCTAGGTATTGAATCAAAACGAATTGATTCTACCAAATCTCAGATTATTAATTTTATACTTTCTCATCCCAGGGTTTCGTATGAGGCCATAAAAGAAAATTTTGGAGATGTAAGTCGTCATATCCGATGGATGGAAAATAGAGGACTCATAAAAATAGAATACGAAAGGATTTCAAGAGACCCATTTTCGGAAATGACAAAAACTCCCGATGAAATTCCTCCTAAGCTTACCCCAGACCAAGAAAGGGCTTTTCATAGAATAAAAGAGGCAATAGATAGGGGGAGATTCTCCTCTTTTCTCCTTCACGGGGTTACAGGAAGCGGAAAAACTGAGGTCTATCTGCGTGTAATCGAGGAGGTTATTAAAAATGAAAAAGAGGCTATAGTCCTTGTCCCCGAAATATCGCTTACGCCTCAACTCGTGAAGAGATTCCGCGAAAGGTTTGGAAAGGAGGTGGCGGTGATACACAGTGCCCTCAGCGATGGTGAGAGGTTTGATGCCTGGCGTATGGCAAGAAGGGGAGAGGTTAAGATAATTATAGGAGCTAGGTCTGCGATATTTGCACCATTAAGAAACTTAGGAGTAATAATCGTTGATGAAGAACATGAGCCATCTTATAAGCAGGACGAGTCCCCACGCTATAATGCAAGGGATTTATCCCTGGTTTTAGGAAAGATGGCAAATGCTGTAGTTATACTTGGTTCTGCAACCCCTTCGGTTGAGTCATATGCCAATGCGCTCAAAGAGAAATTCATTTATCTCTCTTTGCCTTTGAGGGTTCAGAACCGCCCGCTTCCAGAGGTTGAAATAGTAGATATGAGAGGAGAAAAAAACGGTATATTTTCCGAAAGGCTTAGGGAGGCGATTGAGGAAAACTATAATAAAGAAGGACAGACTATTCTTTTTCTTAATCGGCGAGGGTTCTCAACACTAATAATCTGCCCAATGTGCGGGAACCGAATTATGTGTCCAAACTGTACTATTTCTCTTACTTATCACATTAAAGAGGACTTGCTGAGATGTCATTACTGCGGAACTTCGGGGAGGTTTATAAGGGATTGCCAGAGATGCGGAGCAAATTTAAAGGCTATCGGCATGGGGACTCAGAAGATAGAAGAGGAGATTAAAAAGATCCTTCCTCAGGCACGTGTCGCAAGGATGGATAGAGATACTATGGTCGGTAAAATTAAGCTCCTTAACCTTTATGGGAGGCTTGAAAAAAGAGAGGTAGATATTCTTATTGGCACTCAGATGGTTGTAAAAGGACACGACCTTCCAGGGGTAACCCTTGTTGGGGTTATTTGCGCTGACCTTGCCCTCGGAATCCCGGATCTTAGAGCCGGTGAAAGAACATTTCAGTTGATTACGCAGGTTGCGGGGCGTGCGGGTAGGGGCGATCAGCCAGGGCGGGTCATAGTTCAAGCCTATAACCCTGAGCATCCTAGTATCAAATTTGCAGTGGAACACGATAGCATTGGTTTCCTAAATGAGGAGTTGGAATTGCGTGAAAAACTAGGATATCCACCTTTTTCGAGGATTGTAGGTTTTAGATTCAGTGGGAGAACCGAATCTGGGACGGCAAATGTGGCTAAAGAATCAGGAGAAATTGCACGGAGATTGGTATCAAAGCTCCCTATCGGCGTTATAAAGATTCTCGGGCCGTCTCCTTCTCCTATATACAAGATAAAGAATCAGTACCGATGGCAGATGTTAATACAATCCTCGGATTTAAATGCACTTCATAAGTTCTCAAGGCAACTTATGAATATGATTTCCCATACCTCCACCGCCAGTAGGGTTAAAATTGCAGTTGATGTAGATCCAATGGGATTTACCTGAGCATTAACAAAGATGATAATAGCAGAGCAAACCACATTGTACATGAATGTGCAAGTCGCTTTCAAGTGCAAAAAGATTATATATCTAAAAAATTTGAGAAACTCCATACAAAAGCCCTATTTGGTTTTTTCTCTCTCTTCTTGTGACATCTACTAAAGCCTTTTAGTGTACATTTATGTGCTCTATTAGTTTCGTATTTTCCTGTAATTATTAAGATTTTTAGTAATTGAGCACATAAAGCAGCTGGCATAGTTCTTGCAAAATTTAATCCATATAATAAGACAGGAGGTGTATCATGCTAGAGATATTCAAAAAGTCGAACGGAAGTGGAAATGGGAATGGAGAGGCTAACAAAGAGCTTAGGTGGATGAAAGATCAACCTAAGACAACCTACTTCGGATACGAGATAACCCCGATTAAGACTGGACTCCCTAAGACTGTGGATTCGCTCTGCCCCGATTGTAAGAAGATCATCCCTGCCATTCTCTATGAAGAGGACGGTAAGGTCTGGATGGCAAAGGAGTGCCCTGAGCATGGAGAGATTCAAGACCTGTTTTTTTCAGATGTGGATATGTATTACAAGGCTGAGAGGATGTGGTATGGAGACCAGAGGGGACTCGAAAATCCTAAAGTAAAGAGTGCTACCATATGCCCTGAGCACTGCGGACTTTGCAATATGCATACCAGTGTAAGCTCACTGCCCATTATAGATCTAACAAACAGGTGCAATCTTACATGCCCTGTATGTTTTGCCAATGCCAACGCCGCTGGATATCTATATGAGCCTACCTATGACGAGGTTGTAAGGATGCTTGAGACGCTCCTTACACAGAAACCTGTGGCATCTGACAGGGTTCAATTCTCAGGCGGAGAGCCGACTGTGCATCCCAATTTCTTAAAGATAGTAAAGACCGCCCATGATATGGGATTTGAATACATTCAGGTAAATACAAATGGGATTAAATCTGCGGACTTGGAATTTGCCCAGGCCTGTAAAGAGGCAGGTGTTGAGAGCTTCTACCTACAGTTTGATGGGATTGATGATGCAATATTTAAAAAGACAAGAGGAGAGCCTCTTCTTGAGTATAAATTCAAGACAATAGAGAATGCGAGAAAGGTTGGACTCAGTGTCATCCTCGTTGATACGGTTATCAATGGTCTTAACAACCACCACGTAGGAAGGGTGCTTCAACTTGCTATTGATAACTATGACGTTGTAAAGGGAGTGGCATATCAGCCTGTGTCCCTTACAGGGAGGATCACGAAAAAGCAGAGAATGGCAATGAGATACACATTGGGTGACCTCGCACACGATGTGGAGAAACAGACCGGGTATGTAAATGCAAAGGAGGATTGGTTCCCAATGGCGTGTTCAGTGCCACTCGGTAGGCTCGTAGGAGCACTCAAGGGGAAACCATCACTTACGGTTTCGTGTCATCCACACTGCTCTATGGGAACATACCTATTCCTGGAAAAGGGAACAGGCAGGGTTGTTCCCGTATCGAGGTTTGTGGATATGGAGGGGCTGCTTAATGAGGTAAATGACATTTCAAGTCAGATAAAACCCGGTTCAAACTTCAGCCTCCTTTCTCAGGCTAAGGCATTCCTGAGATTAAAGAAGTATTTCAAGCAGGAGAATGCCCCCAAGGGGCTTACATTTGAAGGGTTCCTCAAGACACTGGATGGTTATGAAAATAAGACTAGAAGAAGGGTCAATCTTGGGAAATTCGATGGCTACCCATCTGTGTTTGCCGCTGGAATGCACTTTATGGATAACTACAACTATAGCATCGAAAGGGTCAGGAGGTGCGTCATACATTATGTGACCCCCAACGGCTTTATATATCCCTTCTGCACATATAATACTGGAATGGTATTTAGAGAGAGAACAGAGAGCCGGTATCGTTTGGCTGCAGAGCAGGTGATTGAGAAGATGAAGGCCGAGAACTTTCCCAAGGAGCTCAAACAGCTTGCAAAGAAGATGAAGATCAATGTCGAGGAGGTAAGGGCAGAAGCCGCAAGTGGTGGATGCTGCGGCGGCGAGACACACTGCGGACACTAATTACGAGTAATTTAATCTGAGTTAATAGCTAAGGCTAAGAGGGGAACTTCTGCAAAGAGTTTCCCTCTTTTTATTTGAGGGATCCAAGGTGTTATAAAATCTGATTTTTCGGTATGTATATAATGAAGCCACCTTTTCCCGCCGAACGAATTAATCTACAATTTGTATGGACGTAATCTCGGAAAGTATTGTATCCATCTGTCCCTGGCGTTGGTACCAGTGTCGGCATGCAAAGGTGTATACAATCTGGCTAGGGTAAGATTTGCGCAATATGCAGAATTCCCTCCTTAGTATAGCCTTTTTCCCCGGGCTCAGCTAAGAGACATTTCAAAAGCTACTATAA
>CAYMEO010000048.1:0-21047 GCA_964389705.1 uncultured Spirochaetia bacterium | reverse complement strand
CCCGCCCACAAGACCCAAAACCTAGGGGAGCTCGTATGCAGCAACTCTCTTAAATCCGACTCCTTAGACAATGCAAGTGGGGTTCTTAAAGAGGAGATGAGAAGACTCGGCTCAATTGTAATTGAGGCAGCAGACCAAACAAGAGTCCCCGCAGGAAAGGCACTTGCAGTTGATCGAGATTGGTTTTCCGTATATCTGACTAAAAGGATTGAAGAAAACCCTTTCATTGAGATCATAAGAGAAGAGGTCAAAGAAATACCCAAAAATATAAATGGACCTGTAATAATCGCTACTGGTCCTCTGACATCCGAGTCCCTATCAGAAGAGATCAGAAAAGTGACAGGGGCATCCAGCCTTTATTTCTACGATGCAATATCCCCAATAGTAGATGCCGATACAATTGATTACTCAAAGGTCTTTCGGGCCTCAAGATACAGTAAAGGAGAGACAGACGAAGGAGATTACATAAACTGCCCTCTTAGTGAAGATGAATATTACAGATTCATATCTGAAATCCTAAGCGCACAAAGAGTCGGGATGGAGGAATTTGAAAGGGCGCTCTACTTTGAGAGCTGCCTTCCAATAGAGGTGATGGCAGAAAGGGGAAAGGACACATTGAGATTTGGCCCTATGAAGCCCGTAGGGCTTACAGACCCACGCACAGGAAAGATGCCTTTTGCCGTAGCCCAGTTAAGAATGGAAAACAGAGACGGCACCATGTACAACATGGTAGGATTTCAGACAAAACTCAAGTACCCTGAGCAGAAAAGAATCTTTAGGATGATACCAGGTCTTGAGAACGCAGAGTTTATGAGATACGGAAGCATACACAGAAATACATACATAAACTCACCAAAGCTCCTCTATCCAACGCTTCAGTTGAAGTGTAATAAGCTTATTCTCTTTGCCGGACAGATTGTAGGAGTCGAGGGCTATGTTGAGTCCGCCGCAATGGGAATTATAGCAGGAATAAATGCATCAAGGATTTCAAAAGGATTGAGTCCAATAGTTCCTCCACCTGAGACAGCAATTGGGGCACTCATAAGATATATAACAGACCAGAGCGTAAAGGATTTTCAGCCAATGAACATAAACTTTGGACTTTTTCCTCCACTTGAAAACGATGCTCCAAAATCGCTGAGAAAAAGGCTCATTGTAGAAAGGGCTCTTTCTAAAATATCTGAGTTAAGTCTATACTGCTACCCTCAATTTAGTTGACGATTCTAAGGCATTTTATCATATCTCCCACACACGAATTGACATTATCTTATGATATGAGTTTCATGTATGTCTATGACATTCATTGCCCATACTGAAGATCATGCTCCCACATGCAATTTTCTTTATTAAAAATGATGGTATTATAATCTCTTAACAGAGAGACCATGACCTTTCAGGAATTAATCCTAAAGTTAGAGAAATTTTGGGCAAATCAGGGGTGCATAATATTTCAACCCTATGACCTAGAGAAAGGAGCAGGGACCTTTCACCCCGCTACATTCCTAAGATGTTTAGGACCTGAGCCTTGGCGTGCAGCTTATGTAGAGCCTTCAAGAAGGCCTACAGATGGCAGATATGGGGAGAATCCAAATCGCCTTCAGCACTACTACCAGTTTCAGGTAATAATAAAACCGTCCCCTGAGAATATACAGGAACTCTATCTCAAGAGTCTCTGCTCATTGGGAATAGACCCGCTTAGGCACGACATAAGGTTCGTAGAGGACGATTGGGAGTCCCCCACGCTTGGAGCCTGGGGATTGGGATGGGAGGTTTGGCTCGACGGTATGGAAATCACTCAATTTACCTACTTTCAACAGGCAGGTGGATTTGACTTGAAACCGGTCTCTGCTGAAATTACTTATGGAACTGAAAGGATTGCGATGTATCTTCAGGGAGTTGAGAGTGTGTATGATCTTAAATGGACAAAAGGTGTAACATATGGAGAGATTCATCATCAGAATGAATTTGAATTTTCTACATACAACTTTGAGGAATCAGACCCTGAGATGCTAAGAGAACTCTTTGAGAAATTTAAGACCGAATGCGAGAGGCTGATTGATAGGAAACTCCCTCTTCCCGCCTATGATTATTGTTTAAAATGTTCTCATACATTTAACCTTCTTGATGCGCGTGGAGCAATCGGTGTTGCCGAGCGCGCAAGCTTTATCGGAAAGGTCAGGGCACTTGCAAAAGGGTGTGCTGAGACATATCTAAAGAAAAGAGAGGAAATGGGGTTTCCTCTTCTTCGAAATAATCCTTGGAAGTTTTCTCAACACGGTACCGGGAGGAAGAGCGATAAAATAAATAGATATTCAGCCACTACAAAATAAAATGGAAAAAGAGCTGATACTTGAAATAGGCACAGAAGAAATCCCCGCAGGATTTCTAGAGGAAGCTACAAAGAACCTACACAGCATTGCAGAGCAGGAATTTAAGGATAACCTCCTTTCATACAAGGACATAAATACATTTGGAACCCCAAGAAGACTTACGCTGAGGGTCATAGGTCTTTCCAACAGACAGAGCGATAAAATAGATGAGATCATTGGTCCTCCACAACGAATTGCCTATGATCAGAGCGGGACACCAACAAGGGCAGCAATTGGATTTGCTAAAGCTCAAGGGGTAGAGGTAAAAGATTTAGTAGTTGTAAGTCGCGAAAAGGGTGAGTTTATTGCAGTAAAAAGGAAAATCAAAGGCCAGAAAACCGCAAGTGTCTTAACTGAGCTTCTTCCAAGGATAATCACCTCAATACCATTTAGAAAATCCATGAGATGGGGAGACGACGATATAGCTTTTGCAAGACCGATAAGATGGATCCTCTGCATCTACGATGGGAAAACAGTTCCATTCAGATTAGGAGATATAAAAAGCAATTTAAAAACACGTGGGCATCGTTTTATATCACCTAAGCCGTTTCGAGTAAAAGACTGGGAGGAATATGTAACTGAGCTTGAGAAAAGATTTGTGATTGTAGATGGAAAAAAGAGGAAGGAAATCATAAAAATGGACATTGATCGGCTAGGAAGAGAGATTGATGGAATCCCACTAGAAGATGAGGAACTACTTGAGACCGTAACAAATTTAATTGAATATCCGGTTGTGCTCAAGGGCAACTTCGATAAGGAGTTCCTAGAACTTCCCAAAGAGGTCCTAATAAGCGTCATGAAAAACCACCAGAAATACTTTCCGGTATTTTCAAACTCTATGAAATCCGCTCACCACTCCGCTTTCTATAATGAGACTTCACAAGAACTCCTTCCTCATTTCATATTTGTTTGCGGAACCCCCATAGAAGACCCAAATATAGTCATCCATGGGAATGAAAGGGTAATTCGTGCGAGATTTACAGACGCGCAGTTTTTCTTTAAAGAAGATACAAAAACGCCTCTCTCGGAAAAGGTACAAAAGCTCAAAAGCATGGTCTTTCTCTCCGACCTTGGCACTTACTACGATAAAACACAGAGAATGGAAAAACTAGTAGAATTCATAGCGGTTAGGTTAGGATTTCAACAATCACTAGAAGACATTAGGCAAGCAGCAAAACTTTCAAAGGCAGACCTCGTAACACAAATGGTTTTTGAGTTTCCGGAGCTTCAAGGAACTATAGGCAAATATTATGCTTTAATTTCTGGAGAAAAAGAGGAGGTTGCAAAGGCAATAGAAGAGCAGTATATGCCCACATCACGCGAGGGAAAACTCCCGCAGACCAACCTTGGAGCAATACTCAGTATTGCAGATAAGGTTGACACCATTTCGGCTTGCTTTATTTCAGAGCTTACTCCCACTGGGACATCCGACCCATATGCCCTAAGACGCCAGGCAATAGGGATTTTAAACATCATTCTCAACAAACAATTCCATCTGAGTTTGAGAGAGATATTCAATTATAGCTTAAATGAGATTTGGTGGCAGCTCCACAAGGTAAAACCAGAGTTTCTTACTCTTCTAAAAGAACCTCTTGCTTCCCATCCCCTAATGGAAGTAATGGATTTTATGGTTGAAAGATTTAGAAACCTCATGATTTCTGATGGATTTCCTCAAGACGTTGTTGATGCCGTGATTTCTGCCGAACGTGAAACCTCTACAAAAGATGTGAGCATTGAAGATCATGACATAGTTGAAACCAAGAGAAAAATAGAAGCTCTATCGGAGTTTCGCGAGTCTCCTGATTTTGATTCACTTGTAATTGCGTTTAAGCGTGTAGTAAATATTGTAAAGGGACAGCCGCGAAACACAGTTAATCCAGAGCTCTTTACACAAGCAGAAAAGCAGCTTTATCAATCATATTTGGAAGTGAAGCAATACGTAGAGAAATCGAGAATCAATTATCAAGATGTACTTTCTCAGATGAGGAGTTTAAAAGAACCAGTAGATAAATACTTTACGGATGTGCTTGTCATGGACAAGGATGAGGATATTCGTCTAAACCGGCTCTCAACACTATGGGAAATAAGAGACCTGTTCTTTAAAATCGCAGACTTCTCAAAAATAAACACTTAGAGGGAGAACCCACAGTATGGCAAGAACTAAAGGGAAAAACTCTATAAAACCAACTATTAAAAATCAGGGAAAAAAGAAGTACATCTATTTTTTTGGCAATGGAAAGGCAGACGGAAATGGAAAGATGAAAGACCTCCTCGGTGGAAAAGGAGCAGGACTTGCTGAGATGACAAGAATTGGAATTCCCGTGCCTCCTGGCTTTACAATCTCAACAGAGGTCTGCCGTATGTTCTATGAAAATAAAAAACAGATTCCAAGTAAAATCATTAAGTCAATTGACGAAAGCCTCAGAAATCTTGAGAAAATAACCGGCAAAAAATTTGGCGATCCAGCTAATCCGCTTTTAGTCTCTGTGCGCTCGGGAGCTAAGTTCTCCATGCCAGGTATGATGGACACAATTCTAAATTTGGGGCTTAATGATAAGATTACTGAGGGACTTGGAGAAAAAACTCGAAATCCAAGATTTGCATTAGATGCATATAGAAGATTTATCCAGATGTTTAGCGATGTAGTTCTAAGGGTTGATAAAGGAGAATTCGAGAAAATCCTAGAAAACATAAAGCATAGTCACGGAATTAAGCGAGATGTTGACCTAGGAGTCGCGGCACTCAAAGAACTCATCATCAAATATAAAGAACTCGTCAAAGAGAAAACAAAATATGATTTTCCTCAGGACCCTATAACTCAGCTCTATATGGCTATAAATGCAGTTTTTCTCTCTTGGAACAATCCAAGAGCCATCTTCTACAGAAAGCAATATGGAATCCCGGATGATTTAGGTACTGCGGTAAATGTACAGGCCATGGTTTTTGGAAATATGGGCGGAAATTCGGGTACCGGAGTGGGATTCACTAGGGACCCCGCAACCGGAGAAAAGACGCTCTATGCAGAATACCTTATGAACGCACAGGGAGAAGATGTCGTTGCAGGAACTAGAACACCCAAACAGATACACACCCTTGAACATGAAATGCCGGATGTACATAAAGAACTAGTCCGCATAGCCAAAACGCTTGAAAAACACTTTAGAGACATGCAAGATTTTGAGTTCACTATTGAGGAAGGAAAGCTCTACTTGCTTCAGACAAGGTCGGGAAAAAGAACGGGCATTGCGTCCGGTAAAATCGCATACGATATGGTCAGAGAAAGGCTAATCACAAAAGAAGAGGCGCTTCTACGTGTAGAGCCAGAGCATCTCGAACAGTTTCTATTTCCCATATTCAACCCCGATGAGAAAAAGAATTTTAAACAGATTACAAAAGGGCTTGCTGCATCTCCAGGGGCAGCCGCAGGACGCGTAGCGCTAAGTGCTGAGGCAGCAGTTGATATGAGCAATAATGGGGATCGTGTAATTCTAGTTAGGAAGGAGACAAGCCCCGATGATATTCACGGCATGGCGGCTTCCCAAGGGGTACTCACTGCAAGAGGAGGTCGCACAAGCCATGCAGCTGTTGTGGGAAGACAGATGGGAAAGGTGTGCATAGTGGGAGCAGAAGAGATAATTGTAGATGAAGTGAGTAAAAGTTTTCGTGTGGGAGATGTCGAGATAAAAGAAGGAGATTACATCTCTATAGACGGGTTTGAAGGAAAGGTATATTTAGGGGATGTTCCTGTTTTTCCATCCGAGGTCATTCAAGTCATTGAAGGAAGACTAATGCCCGAAGAATCTGAGAAATACGTGATCTTCTCTACTATTCTTAGCTGGGCAGATAAAGTAAGAAAACTCGGCATTAGAACAAATGCAGACATCCCGAAGGACGCAAAGGTAGCAGTAAAATTCGGAGCCGAGGGAATTGGACTGTGCCGTACAGAGCACATGTTTTTTGCCGAAGACAGGATTCCGCTTATGCAGGGGATGATTCTCGCAAAGACCTCAAAAGAAAGGGAAGAGTTTCTTGACAAGCTCCTTCCTATGCAGAAGGAAGATTTTAAAGGCCTTTTCCGTGAGATGAACGGATACCCAGTAACAATAAGGCTTCTTGATCCACCGCTTCACGAATTTCTTCCCAAACGCGAAGAACTAATGGTAGAAATTAGAGAACTTGAACTCAGCAGAGGAGATCCACAGCTAATAGAGGAGAAAAGAAGGCTCCTTGCACGTGTAGAAGAGCTTCACGAATTCAATCCAATGCTTGGTTTTCGCGGGTGCAGGCTTGGAATCCTTATGCCGGAGATCAGCCGCATGCAGGCGCAGGCTATAATGGAGGCCGCTTGTGAGGTTGCAGACGAGGGAGTAAAAGTGATTCCAGAGATTATGGTTCCGCTCGTTGGAATGCTTACGGAGATTAAAGCACAAAAGGATATAATCGTCGAGGAGGCCAAAAAAGTCATCAATAGATATGGGAAAGAAATTAAATACTATGTTGGCACAATGATTGAGGTTCCAAGGGCAACCATAACGGCGGACGAAATAGCAAAGGAGGCAGAGTTCTTCTCTTTCGGAACAAATGATCTTACACAGACTACATTTGCTTTCTCACGCGACGATGCTGGAAAGTTTATAAGGACATATATGGGAACTAAGGTAACACTGAATGGAGAAGAGGTATACATACTGGAGAAAGACCCTTTTTCGACCCTCGACATAAAAGGCGTCGGCGAGTTTATGAAGATCGCCATAGAGAAAGGAAGAAAAACGAGGCCGAATCTCAAGGTGGGAATCTGCGGGGAACACGGTGGCGATCCTAATTCAATTGAGTTCTGTCATAGCATTGGAATGAACTACGTAAGTTGCTCTCCATATAGAGTGCCGATTGCAAGACTCTCTGCCGCAAGAGCACGCTTAAAAGAAAATCAAATTGAGCGAGGAGAAAGATAAGAAAAAGACTCCTATCTATCTGCTGGAACGGCTATTCTCTTAATACCAAGACTTCTGCCACTTTCTATATCCAGATCTATCACCACTCCATGGAGCCAAACATCATCCTTTGCGGGCTCAAACTTCTGGGGGATAAGAGTGAGAAACCTATTTATAGCCTTCTCTTTATTCATTCCAATGACTGAGTCCATAGATCCAGTCATTCCGACATCGGTTATATATGCAGTGCCCTGTGGAAGGATCTTCTCATCCGCCGTCTGAACGTGTGTATGCGTGCCTATTATAGCGCTTACCCTTCCATCGAGATACCATCCCATGGCCACCTTTTCTGAGGTTGCCTCGGCATGAAAATCAACAATTATGAGCCGAGTTTGCTCTCTTAATTTCTCCACCAAAGGTAAAGCATAGAGAAAAGGATGTTCATAATAATCCATAAAAAGCCTTCCGCAGAGATTTATGACACCTATTTTCTCACCTCTTCGGGTTTCAAATACACCGAAACCGGCCCCGGGACTTGACTTGGGCAAATTTGCAGGACGAAGAAGCCTCGACTGAGTCCCTATATATGGAATAATCTCCTGCCTATCCCATATGTGATTTCCAGATGTAAGAACATCAATCCCACAGTCAAGTAGATACTCAGTAATTTTTGGAGTGACTCCTTTCCCTCCTGCGGAATTTTCGCAATTTGCTATGATAAAATCAGTCCCATGTTCTTTAACCAAATCCCCAACCAGAGTACCTATTGCATTTCTTCCTGCCTCGCCTACAATGTCCCCAATAAATAGAACACGCAATCTCTTATCGTTCATTATCCCATCAGTATACACTAATGATATAGCACAACGTCAATTATAAGGAATGGGCACAAGACTTGGCCGAATTAATTGTAGAAAAGATTATTCACGGTACCACTAATCGGTCCTGGTCTTAAATTCCTCCGGAACTATATCAAGAACTATCCTCTCAGAATGCCGAATTACAGAAAGAGTGGATTTTATCCCAACCTGCTCCTCTGTAAGGAGTCTATGCAAGTCATCAATGCTTGAGATCGGCTGATTATTGAAACCAACTATTACATCGTCTTTGAGAAGGCCGGCTCTCTCGGCAGGGCTGTTTTTCTCAATTGAGAGGACAAGTATGCCGCTCTCGACAGGCAAACTGTAGAAACGCACAAGACGGCGATGTAGTGGGACATTCTGTCCTGCTACACCAATATAACTACGTCTGATTCTGCCATCTTTTATGAGCCGCCCGGCGACAAATTTTGCCGTATTGATTGCAATAGCAAAGCACAAGCCCTGCGCGGGTAAAATGACTGCCGTATTGACACCAATGACCTCTCCCCTTGACGTGACAAGCGGACCACCTGAGTTCCCCGGATTGAGAGCCGCGTCGGTCTGTATGACGTTATCAATTAATCTACCAGACATTGATCTTAGTGATCGCCCAAGCGCACTCACTACTCCGGCAGTTACCGTACACTGAAAACCGTAAGGATTACCAACAGCAATTACCAATTGTCCCACTCTTACTGATTTAGAATCACCCAGTTGAACGGGGATAAGGTTCGGTGCATCAATTCTTATTACCGCCAAATCCGTGTCAGGGTCATCCCCTACAAGGTCTGCCTGAACATGGAGACCATCGGAGAGAGTAACACCAATCTTAATTGCATTATGGACTACGTGGCTATTGGTAAGAATAAATCCATCTGGGGTGAGTATAAAACCAGAACCACTCCCGGGCACCTCCTTCGGAAAGCGCAGATCATTTGTCCCCTGGCCTTTTAGTCGATGACGAACATCAATATTGACAACTGACGGACTGACCTTCTCCGATGCGCTGACAACCGCCCGTGAATAGGCATCCAGAAGATGGTCATCAGAAGGATTAACAGCCTCAGAGGCTCTAGACTCATGGGCAAGGTCGTTGTTTGATATAAGTTGGAAATTTCGTTTCATACCTGAAATATATGCATCGTTTTCATATTTTCAATCATCCGATTAGTTCACTATATCCCTATAAGATGTCTATGCATTCATCGTAGGAGCAATCTCAAATTGCCCAAATACATTACAAAAACTAAACTCTATGGTTGTGTATTAACGATAAAGTCCTCCATAAACTATATTCTGGTATAGGCTCGGAAAACAAAAAATCATGCGAAAACCAAGCTCGATCCTGTTTATTTCATCCAACTTTTGCAGTTGCTCCTGAGTTAATTCAAAATCAAGACAGCCCGGATTATCCTTCGTTGCCTTCTCCATGCCATAGTTCGGATCAGTTACATCAGAAACACTCTTCCCTAAATAAGGCAGAAAGACATCAATAAGGAAATATCAGTCGCCTCGGCAAGTTGAAGAGATTAATTCCTGGAATCGCACAGACTGCAATAATTAGAGACACGTTGCAGGGCGACTCTACAACCATTTACCCTACCGGACTTTATAGAAATCCGGCTTGCGTTTTTCCATAAAAGCAGTAGCGCCCTCAACCATCTCCGGAGATTTAATGAAGAATCGGGCAAGCTCAAGCCCATGGGTAATCTGGGGAAATGCCGTATCCGATGCAAAATTGAGTGAAAATTTGGCAATCCTTAGTGACTGGGGACTCATCTCAAGAAGCCTCCGACACCAGGCATTGACCTCTTCATCGAGTTTGTCCTTAGACACGACCTTGTTTACCCAACCCATGCGCTCTGCCTCATCTGCCGTATAGCGGTTGCATAAGTATACAATCTCACGTGCCTTTTTTTCACCCACAGAGCGCGGGAGCATCTGCGTGCCATACCAGATTGGGGCGCTACCGACCAGAGGCCCCGCCTGCCCAAATACAGAGTCATCTGAGGCAATTGTCAGATCGCAGAGCATATTGAGTTCATTGCCTCCTCCTATGCAGAACCCATTTACACGTGCAATAATCGGTTTTCCATTGCACCGCATAGCCGTGGCAAGTCGGTAGTGAACGAACATAAAATAGGCGTCAACCCTTTTCTTTGGGTCTGTGACCAAAGACAGATCGCCACCTGCACAAAACGCCTTGTCCCCGGCACCTGTAAGAACAATAACACCCACTTCGTCATCGAGCCAGGCCCTCTCAAATGCAACTGCTAACTCCTCGCGGGTTTTTGAGCGTAGTGCATTACGTAAGCTCGGACGGTTAATCGTAATGCGCGCTATGCGGTCTTTCTTTTCATATAGAATGTCCTCAAATTCAAATACATTTTTCACATCGGTTTTGGGATTGTTTTTTCTTGTCATCTTTGTTCCACACCTCCGATATTGACTTTTCCTTTTTGGTCTTATTTAAGAGATAACCCACGCTTGGTAATATATTTCCTTCAAAGAATATAACACAGATTGAATAGGTTATACTAACATTGAGTATGTTTATATATACTACTTACTCTACTTGGGAAGGAAGCATGTCTTAATCAAAGTCAAATGGGTGGGATAATAGAGGGTAAGAAACTATGACTGATAAAAAAACAGAATCAACCTGGCTTTATTATTTGCAAGATGAAACCGATGCCGCATATTTATATCGCATCCTTGCATCACTCGAAACAAATGAGAAGCGAAAAGATCTCTATCTGCAGCTTGCAGATGTAGAAGACAGACATATTAAAGCCTGGAGGGACCTAATATTAGAGCACGGTATAAAAGTAAAGAGCCATGCTCCATCTGCTCGCGCAAGGCTAATTGCTTGGATGTCAAAAAAATTCGGACCTGGGCTACTCAGGCAGATTCTGCTTCGTGAAGAAAGCAATGAGGTGAAATCCTACCTTGGGCTTTACCACTCAAGCCCCACAGGACCGACTAGGAAAATAGCCATTAAGCTCGCACGTGACTCGGCTCAGCATGCCGAGAAGTTAATGAACTCATTGGGAATCGAAGATGAGCCTTGGCACAGGACCGAATCGGGCGGCTTAATACGGAATGTCGTATACGGGTTTAACGATGGACTCACCGCAAATTTTGGCTTGATTGCTGGAGTCATAGGCGCAAAAGCTTCTTCGCACACTATTTTAATTTCAGGTATGGCAGGGATGATTGCTGATGCGCTTTCAATGGCATCTTCGGGCTACCTCGCAGCAGTCAGTGAGCAGGAGGTATATGAACACGAAAAGAGGATGGAGGCAGAGGAAATTCGATTAATGCCGGAGCTTGAAACCGAAGAATTAGCCCTGAGCTACGAATCTAAAGGGATGAATAAGGAAGAGGCTAAAAAGCTAGCCGCAGAGATCATGAAAGATCCCGAACAGGCACTTGGACAAAAGATTCGGGAAGAATTAGGTATTGTGGAGAGACAACTAAGCCCGTTAAAGGAAGGATGGGTCACAGGAGCCGCTACCGCCATCGGAGCACTAATACCAATCTTTCCCTTTTTTTTCCTTCAAGGATCAAAGGCAATCTGGATATCTTTTATAATCTCTATGCTTGCTCACTTTGGCGTTGGAGCAGCGCGCAGCATTTTTACAGGTAGAGGGCTGTTCCGCAGCGGTTTTGATATGTTTGTAGTAGGCATGGGGGTAGCAGCAGTGGGTTATTTTATCGGAGAACTGATCTTGAAATTCCTTTAGACTCTTAGAACCAAAACAAGATGTCGCAAATAAAGATGTCATCCCCTACTTATGTTTTAAGAGGTATCTGTGTAAGTATGGTTGAATCTATAAAGCCCTATATCTCAGAAACAGAGTATAAATCATCTTCGGACATTCAGAACAGTAATCGCAATAGTTCCCAGAGCGGTTAAAATTCCAAAAATCAGAAAAGTGGTTTTAGTTGTCTGTTTTATCAAGACTAAGGCGTCTCCATCCAGTCTCCTTTTCTCAAATGTACGTGGTCTATTAGCTCTCTTAGTTTTGTCATTTCTCTCCCCTAATATGTCAGTACTAGTATCTTTTAGAAAGTTAAATGACAAAAATACAACATCCAAGGTATTATTAAAACCATGCAGGATATGGTTAACAGATTAAATGAATTCTTTATAAGAGAACTATGGGACATAGATATTAACTCTCTGGGCAGGTTTAGGGCTTTTATAATCAAATCTCTGAGACTGCTCTACGTAACTATAAGAGATTTCTCCGAGGGACAGCTTACACTGCGGGCTATGAGCCTTGTCTACACAACCCTTCTTTCACTCATCCCACTACTGGCAATCAGCTTCTCTGTGCTCAAAGCCTTTGGCGTACATAATCAGATAGCACCTTTTCTCTCCAACCTACTTGTTCCATTCGGACCTGAAAAAGAGGAAATAATAGAGAAGATAATACAGTTTGTAGAAAACACAAAGGTTGGTGTTCTCGGTACTATTGGGCTTGCGATGTTAATCTATACAGTCATATCACTTATTCAAAAAATCGAAGACTCTCTTAACTATATTTGGAAGGTAAGTACGCCAAGGAGCTTCGCACGGAGATTCAGCGACTACATGAGTGTGATTCTCATAGCTCCCGTATTGATATTTACTGCAATCAGTTCCACTGTCTATGTGATGAACACATCTATTGTACAAAAATTAATATTCATACTGCCACTCGGGTCATTCCCCTATTTTGCAGGAAAGCTAGTTCCATATATCTTCGTCTGTGCAGCTTTTGCATTCATATACAAATTCATACCAAACACAAAGGTAAGATTCTCATCTGCACTTGTAGGAGGCATATTTGCAGGTGTGCTATGGCAGACAATTGGATGGGGATTCGCTTCATTTATTGCCTCATCAAAACAATACTCCGCAATATACTCTGGGTTTGCCATAGTAATACTTTTTATGATATGGCTGTACTATAGCTGGCTTATAATCCTTATAGGAGCCGAGGTTTCATTCTACTACCAGTACCCTAAATTCCTCACCATAAAAAAAGAGACGATCATCTTAAGCAACAGGCTCAAAGAAAGACTCGCCCTTCTAATTATGTTTCTCATCAGCTACAACTACTACTACAATAATCCTCCCTGGACATTCAATTCTCTTGTAGAGCGCTTAGGGATTTCTTTATCGGTAGAACCAATTGAGCGCATTCTTAATGGATTAAAGAGAAGGAAATTTATCACTGAGACAGCCGATGAACCACCAAGATACATACCGGCAAGAGACATTGAAACCATAAAGCTCAAAGAAATCATCCGTTCTGTCAGAATAGATGAAGAAGAGATCTACCCAATCGAAGAGAGATTCCTCTCTATACCAGAGGTTGATGAGATAATAAAAAGGACAAGCGATGCCGCCGAGTGCGCCCTAGGGGAAGAAACTATAAAGAGCCTCGTCCTCCCATACAAGAAGGAGATTTGAGTCGTTTTACTCTACATCAATCCAGGCTTTGGTTCAAAATTTTTAATCGCTTAATAATCTCGACTAACCTCTCTTTCTTTTCGGAACGTATTTCTTTGTATTCTCCCTCACCGATTTCTTTAGCCGCGAATCTATCGTCAAGCTCTGCAATCTCTTGTATGAGTTTTTTTCTCTCCTCATCTAAAAAATATTCAGGGCTGGATTGGGTCAGAGCAGAAATCCCTTTCACTGCCCCTTTAGATTTCATCACAAATGAATATAAAATACCTCCACCTATCAATACAAACACCGCCCCAAGTATCACCCACTTTAGTAGATTCACGTCTAAGATGGACTTGCTAATCTCTATCTTGACTTTGGTCCGTGGCGAAATCCTCGATCCAGTCCACTGAAGAAAGCGACCACCGGCTATCTGGACAGTTCCCCCGGCAGTCAGTCCGTCTACTTTTACTCTAAATCCAGAATCAGAAACTAAAAGAATAAAGCTCTCAGTTGGGTAATA
The DNA here is from genome assembly GCA_964389705.1 of uncultured Spirochaetia bacterium. Taxonomy (GTDB): domain Bacteria; phylum Desulfobacterota_D; class UBA1144; order Nemesobacterales; family CSP1-2; genus PSLL01. The sequence goes on along the minus strand of CAYMEO010000048.1, from coordinate 6,921 downwards.
TATCGTCTTCTCAAGAACGTTCTTATCGGATTTATAAGGGATTGTATATGCATAAACCACCCTTTTAATCCCTGGTTCCAGACTCAATGTGTCAGCAAAACCTTCATCCGTCTTAACCACAGATCCGCTCTGCAGCCCCTCAAGGAATTGAATATCTTCAGCACTAGGGGGAAGGCCAAACCTGAGGGTCTCCCTTCTACCATCCTGCATCTCTTTTGTGCCTATGTAAACCTTATTGCCCTTATTATGAAAAACTATCAGCTCTGCAACTGTAATTGCATTCTCAGAAACCTGAACAATCAAATGGTTTACATTCACACCTATATCATCGTCCTTATCCGTAGGCTCATAGACGGGCAAATGGAGTGCTTTGGTATCTTCATCGGGATAAAAAACCAGTTTGTCGGTTTCGTATTGTGTCCCTTTGTAGTTTATTGATACGGCATAGGCACGATTCCAGGGGAGATTCTTAAACTCAAAGTGTCCATCCTTATTTGCCCTTACCTTTATGCTCTCAGTTTCTCTATCACCTAAATAAGCCGTAATGGTAACATCAATATCGCCCACAATCCTTTCAGTGCTTTTGTTTACCACTTTTCCACTTATCACTCCACCTTCTTTTTGGGTATTGGGAGATTTAAAAGTTAGAATATAGTCGGCAATAAGCTCGGCTTCCTCAGGGGAAATGCCAAGCGGAGGCATAGGCGGATAGCCTTCGTTTATAGGCTGCTTACCCCTAGACTGGTAAATCTCCTGTGAGTTTTCCATCCATCTCTTAATCTCATCTCTTGTATACCTGCTGCCAATCCCCAATAAGTCAGGCCCTACGAATCTCCCTCTTCCGATTGTGTGACATCTCACACACCTGTCCTTTATGAAAAGCTCCTTTCCGCTCAGTAGAGTCTCTTTTTCTTCCTGGGCTTGAGCGAGGCTTAAATCAATCCATAAGAAAAACAGTGTTGCAATCATTAGAACTATTCTACGCATTCAGCCTCGCCCCACACTTAGAACAAAAACGATCATCTGACCTATATCCATTTCCACATACAGAGCAGATTAACCCTGAGTCTCCTAAGATTCGGAATTGACGGGTCTTGATAATCTCCTTTTCAACCTCTTCATCTTCGGTTAGTCCTGTTTTTCGAATGGCTCGGATCTCTTTCTCTATCTCTTCATCTAAATCCAGATAGGATTTCCTTTGAATAAAATCAATCTCTTTAAGCAGAGCTAAAGCCTGCGCCTTATATCTGTTCTCAAGTTCTTCGTAGTCATCTTTAGAGAGCTTTCCAGTACTGTAGTCAAAGTCAATTTCCTTAAGCGCACTATAGACGGATTCCTTTTCGGAATTAAGGCGCGCCAATTTCTCCTCTATATGATTTTGGGAATCCATTTCTCTAGAGGTTCCCTCAAATCTCTTTTTAAAAAACGGTAACACCACAAAGACCGCTGACCCAATGGCTATTAGAGAAACTAGCACCTTTTCCAATCTTTATTCCTTGTTTAAGAAAACTAGGCACAGAGTAAAATAGGGTTATGCCAAGTGTTAATTTTGAGACAAATTTTTTCTCTGTGTTTATGCAATTTCTTTGATCAATTCATCTCCACTGAAACTGGATCTAAACCTTAGCACTACTTTGTTCAGAAACTTTTACGTTATACCGCACCGCGGATTTTTCTGTCCTTTCCCTCGTGCTCGGCCACATTATCACCAATGCCCCAATTACCAACACTAATCCTCCTGCCCATATCCAACTGACCATAGGGTTTATCAGTACCCTGAAGCTTGCCCTCCCCCCTATATCAAAGCTCGTAAATATTATATAAATATCATCTCTAAATGTAGAGCGCAGTGCCACTTCAGTTTGATTGTCTATCTCTCGATTCCCCTCATACTTATATAGAACCTTCTTTGAGGTTAGAACATCTATAGGATTGCTTTCCGAATTATACAGGGTCAATGTGGCAGCGGTTATATCCTTTACACCGTCCGTATATTGTCTTATACCATCAAATCTCAAACCGTAATCACCGACTCTCATAATCTCACCTCTATTGAGCGTTGCCTCTTTTTGCACGACAAATGCAGAGGAAGCCGTTATCCCTATCACAATTAGAATCACCCCTATGTGCACTATATATCCGCCGTACCTTCTGCGATTCCTTGAGATAAGATGCAAAAGCGCCATCGGATAGTACTCTCCCCTCTTTACCCTCACCCTTGTCCCCCTATAGAACTCTGTAAATATAGTAGCCCCTACAAACGCACACAGACCAAATGAAATAAGGGCAACAACCTCTCTAATGCCCAAAAATAAAAGAACAACCACTGTTAAGACCCCTAAAATACCCGGATAAAGAAAATTCTTCATTAAATTCTCTTTCGATGCCCTTCTCCATGATATTAGGGGCCCTACACCCATAAGCAGAATTAATATCAGCCCCATTGGTACATTTACACGGTTAAAATAAGGCGGCCCCACAAGTATTTTCTCTCCGCTCACGGCCTCAGAAACTATTGGGAAAATCGTTCCCAGAAATACAGAGAATGCCGCACCAAGAAAAACTAGGTTATTAAATAAGAATGCACTTTCCCTTGATAGAATTGAGTCAAATCGGTTCTCACTCTTTAACCCATCGAGTCTCAGTATAAACATCCCAAATGAGAATATCAGTATAAAACCAATAAATGATAGAAAATATGAGCCTATATCGGATTGGGCAAATGAATGAACCGATGATATGATTCCGCTCCTTGTAATAAACGTTCCAAGTATTGCAAGGAAAAACGTTATTATGATTAGTGACATATTCCACTTCTTTAACATTCCCTTCTTCTCCTGAATCATCACAGAATGGAGGAATGCGGTTCCCGTAAGCCAGGGCATGAGTGCAGCATTCTCAACAGGGTCCCATGCCCAGTATCCTCCCCATCCAAGCTCAAGGTATGCCCAACGCGCCCCCAGAAGCAATCCCGCCCCAAGAAATGTCCACGCAAGTATTGTCCATTTCCTAGAATTCCTTATCCACTCATCCCCTAACCGTCCGCTAATGAGAGCACCCATTGCAAATGCAAATGGAACTGAAACACCTACATAGCCCATATACAGACAAAGCGGATGTACCGCCATATATGGATTCTGAAGTAGAGGGTTAAGCCCACGTCCATCATCCACTATAGTTGTAAGCCTCTCAAATGGACTCTCTACAAATTCCACTATGTATATAAAAAATGATAATATGGCAGCAAGTGTAGCAATCACATAGGGCATAATGTCTCCGCTCTTTCTTCTATTCTGAACCACAACCAGAGCCGTATAAATCGAAAGTATCCATGACCACAGAAGTAAAGACCCCGCCTGCCCTGCCCAAAAAGCGGTAATGGTGTATATGGCAGATAGGTCACGACTTGTATTTAAGGCTACATACTTGAGGCTAAAATCACGACTAAGAAGCGCATAGATCAATGAGGCCGAGGCAACAGAGAGAAGAAAACACACGACAATTGCCCCATTCTCGGCACTCCTTATAAATTCATATCTTCTGGTTTTTCCCCCAACTATAGAAGCAACCAGGTTATAGACAGAAATAACAAAGGCAAGAAATACACAAATACTGCCCGTATCAACCATTTAGGTATCTTTTCCCTTCTTTGATGTATTTGCTGGATCGTATTTCGTGGGGCATTTTGCAAGAAGAACTTTTGCCTGAAACACATTCTGCGGGGTGTATAGCCCTTCTACTACTGCCTCCACATTATCTCTAAATATATCTGGAATTATACCCCTATATTGCACATCTATTGCCTGTTTCCCATCTGTGATCTTAAACTCAAGACTCCCGTCAATACCCTTCCTTATTGACCCCGGAACAACCGTGCCCGAGACCCTCACCTTGTCCTTGTATATGGACGGCACCCTACTCTTAAGCTCTCCTACTGTGAGATAGTAAACCATTGTATCCCTTACACCACCGTAGACCAAGTATGTAAGCGCAGTGGCAATTACCCCGATTGCTAAAATAAACTTAATTTTTCCTCGAATCATCTACTGCTCTGTTGACTTACTGATCTTGCCAAAGGAGAATTAAGTGCCCTTATTTCTCTCCTTAGCTCCTTGCTCTTCTTAAGGAGACTATAGACATATATAAAAAGAGAAATCCAGAAAATAGCATAAGCCCAAAATAGGTATGAAAAATTATCCACTATTGTGTCGTCTCCTCAAGTCTGAGCCTCGCCAATTCATCTTTCATCTCTTCAATACTCATTCTCCCTCTAAGAAGCACCACATACAGAAGCGTAAATGTAATAAGACACACTACAAGCGTAAACATCATCTGAGGCGCAATCCCACCACCCCGACCGCCAAAAACCACAGGTGATATTCCGCGCATGAGCCTTACAGAGAGATAGACAAGAGGTAGATCTATAAAAGCAATTATCCCAAAGACGGCAGCGAATTTAGCCTTTTTTACGTCACTACCGACTGCAGAGCGGAGCATCAGGTATGCAATATAGAGAATCCACAGAATAAAAGTAGTTGTAAGCTGAGGATCCCATGTCCACCACGTTCCCCATACGGGTTTTGCCCATATACTCCCCGTTATAATTGTTAAAGTGGTGAATAAAACCCCTATCTCAGCAGAAGAGAGAGCAAGAATGTCCCAAAAACGAGTTTCCCTACGGAGATATTGTATGCTTGCAATAAAGACAACTGTAAATGCAACTGTGGCAACCCAGACTGCACCCATATGGAAATAAAAGATTCTCTGAATGTGCCCCATCACCGCTTCGGTCGGGGCATATATAAATGCCATATATAGAGATGCCACCATTCCAATAAAAGTTAGACCGGTAAGGAGTTTCATCATTTTTGTTAGACTAATAGCTTATTATTATTCTTCTATTACATTTTCAAAAACAACTGTACAGATAACGAGAAAGATTATATCAAACGAAATGAGGATTTGCAAAGAAGAGCCAGCCTCACCAATTGGCCTTCCATCAAGTATAGTACCAATTAGCTTAACTGAGCTAACAATCACAGGAACAATTATGGGAAAGAGTAAAACAGGAAGTAGTACCTCACGGAGCTTTGTATTTACTACCATAGCCGAAAAGAGTGTTCCTACAGAGACAAATCCAATAGTACCAAGTAAGATCGCAAGTAGGAGTAAGTGGAGATTGACAAACAAATTGTAATTAAAAAATAGGACGAATATTGGGAGGATAATCGCCTCGACAATAAACACAAAAATCATATTCCCAACCATCTTTCCGAGAAAAATCAAGCCCCTATCCACTGGAGAAATAAGCAACCCAAGAATTGAATTTCCCTCTTTCTCAATTGTAAATGAACGGCTAAGCCCCAACACCCCAGCAAACGTAAAAGCTACCCAGAGTATTCCCGGTGCGGCGACTGGAATAAATTCTACCGAGAACCCAAATGCAAAACTAAATATGAGTATGATTAAAAGGGCAAACGTAAACATAGATGAGAAGAGCTCCTTCGTTCTAAGTTCTGTTATTATATCCTTCCAAACAATCGCCCAGATTTTTTTCATGATACAGTAGCAGCAATTACAGTGCGGGTAGTGAGTCTGACACTAAGAGCGAAGCTAATTGCCTTTCCTCCCTTCTACCTTCTCAAAATAAATCTCCTTAAATCTCGTAATCTTAACTCCATCAGTTTCGCCTTCGTAAATGATTTTTCCTTTATCGAGGATTGCAACTCTATCGCTTATTTCAAACCCCTCAGAAAGGCTATGGGTTGTCATAATTATCGTTCGATTTTGTGACTTAAGCCAACTGAGTAAATCACCAAAGATTCTCCCTCCATGCTGGTCTAAACCAGTATAAGGCTCATCAAGGAGAAGAATCTTCGGCTCATTAATAATTGCCCTTGCAACGGCAAGACGCTGTTGCATTCCACGAGAAAACGTCCTTACCAGATCGTGCATTCTGCTCTCAAGTCCTATCCGCTTAATTATCTCCACGGCTTTCTCTTCGGCTTGAGAAACCCCATACAATGAGGCAAAGAATCTAATATTTTCTAATGCGCTTAAGTTTCCATACAAATAAGGTTCGTGTGAGATTACACCAATGAGACCTCTCACTCTATCCGGCTCTTTTTTTATATCATGGTTGGCTACTATTAATCTTCCAGATGTAGGCTTAGCAAGTGTGGCAAGGAGCTTTATCAGAGTGGTCTTCCCCGCCCCATTCGGACCGAAAACAGTGAGGAATTCGCCTTTTTTTACCCTTAAATCTATTCCAGAGAGTGCCCGAATACTCCCGAATGATTTCGTTACACCCTCGGCGATAATATCAAATTCGGTGCTTTCCACTTCGATTGTGTCCTTGAATATCGAATTTGGTAGAAAACTACATTAAAAGAGATAGAGTGGCAATTTTTAATAGGTCATCAGCCGTATGCCTCTCTGAAAATCACCTATTGATCTTACTATGAATTAATTCGTTCAACTCGTTAGGAGCATAAGAGCGTTTAGCCGAAATACGTAAGATAGGCAGACCCGCTGAATAATGAAGGATGTCATTGACCACCGCATTACGACCTTGGCGGTGACTCATGCTATGAGATGAGTCGTCCAAGTCAACTACCAAAACAGGGGACAACGTTTCACGGTTACACAGCACAAAGTCAACGTATTTCGACAGAACCCGGTTCAAATGACCCTGTAGGTTCTGTGTACCCTTCGGCAGCCAGACTAAATCCGCTAACCTCACTTTTGCAAACACTTGCATATTATCACCAGCAATCTTCTGAAGAACTTCATAAAATGAGCGTTCCGCTGGGGTTAGCAAATAATCCTTTTTCCGATATGGGAAGTCATTGAGTTTTGTCGTCCGTCTCCTAAGGAACTTATTGGCTAAAGGTATGAATATAACCAAAACCACAACTAAAG
>CAYMEO010000047.1:0-21106 GCA_964389705.1 uncultured Spirochaetia bacterium | reverse complement strand
TATCTATGGCAAAGGATGCAGGGGCTCAACATATATCCATCGCCGCTCAATCTGAGGAAAAACCTTAAAATAAAAATGGGCTACTTGATTTATAGTTAGGGATATCTATGCGTCATGTTCGATTAATAATATTCTTTATGCTATCTTCATTCCTGCATATAGCGGCTCTTTTTATATTCATTATATTCTTTCATACTAAGGTGGTGATTACAAAGCCACAATTAATTACAGTCGGGGTGATAAGTCAGTACAAGGACCCAGGGGTCGGAAGTACTAAGCCTATGGAACCGCCTAAACCGAAAGAGCCTCCAAAGGAAGAGTCAAAGTCGGAGAAAAGCGTTGTCAATCATATCATTAGGAAAAAGCAAGAGATACCGCAGAGGAAAGAAACAATTGAGCAGGCTAATGAATCGCTAGCCACACAATTTACTACAAATGAGCCCGTTCAAAATACAGGGGGTAGAGGTGAGCGCACGAATGAAACTGAATCCACTACAGTAGCCAGTATGGGTTCTTCTAAAGGAGGAAAAGGAGTTGGCACTCAAGGCTCTGAGCAGGGCGGAGATGAGGTTGGGTATCCCGATTATAAAATAAACCCCAAGCCCAATTACCCTATGATTGCCAGGAGGAGCGGATACGAAGGGATAGTTCTCTTAAGGGTATTTGTACTGGAAAACGGAAGGGTGGGAAAAATTGAGTTAGAGAAATCATCGGGCTATGGAATACTTGACAAATCGGCTATTGATGCGGTTAAGGATTGGGTTTTCATTCCTGGAAAAAAGAATGGAGTACCAATCCCCAGTTGGGTGACAGTTCCAATTAGATTTGAACTGAGTAGTGGATAATTTTGGTATTTCCAATATCGAAACTCTTGGATCCACAGGGTATATGTCTGATGAATTTGTACGCGATAGGGAGGTACTATATTAAACTCGTGTTAAAATATAGACTTTAATTAGGATAAAAATTCCAAGTAGAGGTGAAAGGCAAATGAATAGAATAACCATATTTATGGTTCTTACGCTGTTGTTTTTGGGTTCTGTTCTTAGCCGTGCGGAGGACAAGATAAAGATAGGTGTAATTCTTTCTATGACTGGGGGAACAGCTGCATTCGGACAGCAGACATGGACAGGAATCCAGGTAGGAAAGGATATGCGTCCTACTGTATTGGGAAAACAGGTGGAGCTAGTTCTATTAGACAACAAAAGCGATAAAATAGAGTCTGCAAACGCCGCTCAGCGTTTAGTTCAGAAGGAAAAGGTAATTGGAATAATTGGAGATGTTGCGAGCTCCAATTCACTTGCTATTGCTCCCATTGCGGAAGAGAGCCATATTCCACATATCAGTCCGGCCTCTACAAACCCTATAGTCACACAGAATCGTAGGTATGTATTTCGTGCCTGTTTTATTGATCCATTTCAGGGGGAGGCGATGGCAAAATTCGCATATAATGATCTCAAGGCCAAACGGGCGGCGGTGCTCGTAGATATAGGTCAGGACTACTCTGTGGGGCTCTCGAGCGCCTTCATAAAAACGTTCACAAGCCTTGGGGGTAAGATTGTAGGTCGTGTGAATTACCAATCCGGAGATCAGGACTTTACAGCACAGCTTACGACCATTAAGGAGATGAGCCCTGATGTGATTGCAATCCCCGGCTATTACACGGAGATTGCCCTTATTGCAAAGCAGGCAAGGGAGCTAGGGATTAAATCAATTCTCATTGCAGGGGATGGCGCCGAGGCTCCTGAGCTTATAAAGATTGGTGGAAAAGCGGTAGAGGGGCTTTATTATACAACACATTTTGATGAAAAGGCCGTTCTTACTCCCCTTGGGAAGAGGTATGTGGAGATATTCCGAAAGAGATACAACCGTGCCCCCGATGCCCTTGGTGCCCTCGGAGCAGATGCTTACCTCATGATGCTAGGTGCTATTGAAAGGGCTGGTTCTACAGACCCACAGAAGATTCGGGACGCGATAGAGAAGACAAAGGGTTTTCAGGGAATCACAGGCGTCATTACCATTGATGACCATCACAATGCCGTAAAGAGCGCCGTGATTCGCGAGGTCAAGGGCAACGAGTTCGTCTATATCGCCTCAGTGAATCCGTAAACGAGATTTCAAGAATGAGATGATGCACGATGCATGGTACACGATACATGGTTTTTATCCTACGTCTTGCATCCTTTCCATCAGTGGTTAATTAAACGTCTTTTATCAATTTTAAGTCGAAGGTTTGATTTTAATTTCCTCCTCTGTTAATTTACAGTGCCCCAATGGAGATTCTATTTCAACAGCTTATAAATGGCGCGTCCTTAGGAAGTCTATATGCCCTTATAGCCATCGGATACACTATGGTCTACGGTGTGATTAGGCTTATAAACTTCGCCCACGGCGATGTTATGATGGTAAGCACATATATTGCCTTTTTCGCCCTGACCGGATTTTCATTACTCGGTTTTACTCTTCCACAGATAAGTTGGTACGTTTCATTTCCAGTTACTATAGCCCTCACATGCGTTCTCGGTTTTTTGATAGAGCGCCTTGCATATAGGCCATTAAGGGGTGCTCCTCGAATCTCTGCCCTGATGACCGCAATAGGGGTGTCTTTCCTTTTGGAGAATATGGTGCTTGTAATCTTTGGAGGGCGTCCGAAGGGATTTCCAACGCCGGATGCATTTGTGGGGGTTCTTTACATAAAGGGTGTGGCATTGCCGAGCCTGAGCATCTGGATTTTTGGTATAACGTTTACATTTCTTGGGGCGACGTTTTATCTTGTATATCGAACCAAATCGGGAATAGGAATGAGGGCAATCTCGCGCGACTTCGAGACCCCACAGCTTATGGGAGTGGATGTAAACCGGATAATATCACTTACGTTTATCGTAGGCTCTGGGCTTGCAGCAGGGGGAGGAATAATGTGGGCGATGAGGTATCCTCAGATAAATCCGTTTATGGGAATAATGCCGGGGATAAAGGCATTTACAGCAGCGGTGTTGGGCGGGATTGGAAACGTAGTGGGTGCGGCAATCGGAGGACTGATACTAGGCATTATAGAGATCTCTTTCGTTGCTATATTCCCGGATTTTGCCGGTTATAGAGACGCCATAGCATTCTTCATTTTGATATTTATACTCCTTTTTAGACCTTCAGGAATTATGGGAGAGGAGCTGCCTGAATAAAAAATATGGAAAGAGAAGGGATTATTAAAGCTGCGGCTACATTTATCAGTTTGCTTATTTTCACCGGATTCCTTAAATGGACTAGCTCCTATGGATCGCCATATGTAGTTCAGATCTTAAACACAACGGCAATATACATAATCCTCTCTACAAGCTATAACCTGGTAAACGGAGTCACGGGTCAGTTTTCCCTAGGACCAAATGCATTTATGGCAATCGGAGCCTATACATCCGCACTCCTTACTATGACCCCCAATGAAAAGGAGATAACATTCATAATTGAGCCAATCATATCGCCGCTTGATAAAATCGCCATTCCCTTCCTTCCTTCGCTTCTCATCGGAGGTGTTATTGCTGCCCTCTTTGCCTTTTTGATTGGTTTTCCCGTGTTTCGTGTACGGGGGGACTATCTTGCGATTGTAACACTTGGGTTTGGAGAGATAGTTCGCGTATTTGCCACAAACGCAATAAGCGTTACTAACGGTTCTTTGGGACTAAAGGGGCTCAAGCAGTATACAAACATCTGGTGGAGTTGGGGTTGGGCTGTCTTTACCGTTTTCTGTTTAGTTGGAATTGTAGAGAGTAGCTATGGCAGGGCGATGAAGGCTATCAGAGAGGATGAAACTGCTGCGCAGGCAATGGGGATAAACACATTCAGGTATAAGATACTCGCATTCATAATAAGTGCCTTCTTTCAAGGAGTAGGCGGAGGGCTTTTGGCGCATCTCCTTACGACGATTGATCCAAAGCTATTTACATTCTTCTTTACATTCAATCTACTTATCATGATTGTTGCAGGGGGATTGGGGAGCATGACGGGCTCTATAATCGGTGCGGTGGTCTTTGCATGGGGGTCTGAACTCCTAAGATGGGTTGAGGAGCCCCACCGGATTGGCGGTATATTTATCCCTGGAATCCCGGGGATGCGCATGGTGATATTTTCCCTGATACTTATTCTCATTATGGTGTTCTTTAGAAGGGGCATCATGGGGAGACGGGAGTTTTCCTGGGACTGGGTCTTTAGCAGGATTAGGTGGAGGAGGGAAAAGGCACATGCCTAAGACCGAGTATATATTCCATACCGATTCTCTCTACCGCGAGTTTCGAGAAAGGAGCATGAGGTTTGGGCTGAATCTCCCCCCTGTAGTTCAGGATGGGGTTGAAGTATATAGGGTTGATTTTTTATCCGTCAACTCAGCGTGTCTTCTTGCTGAAGACCAAAGGGAGATAGAGAATGTTCAATTTCAGTATATTCTATTTCTTCCCGACGGAAAGAAGCAATTCAAAGATGTATTGATAATCCTAAACGGGCTCAATGAGAGCGAGTACAGAAAATTCTTTCCTTGGGCTGCAACCTTTGTAAGATCCGGCATACCTACGATTATATTCCCGATAGCATTTCTCATAAACAGGCGTCCGAGGAGGTGGTTTATTCCCAGGGATTTGGAGAAGAAATTGGAGTCAAGGAAGAATCTGGATGGAAACAGCACATGCACACTCTACAACGTTGTTTTAAGCGAAAGGCTTGATAGGAGTCCCGAGAGGTTTTTCCTTGCCGGGCTTGAAACATATAGAGACCTCTTTGATCTGGGTAGTTCCATAAATAGCGGACACTATGCCGTTATGCATGGGGACAGAACACTTCACCCATTTGAAAAGGACACAAGGGTTCACTTTCTCGGCTACTCCCTTGGTGGCTATCTATCATTGATCCTTCTTATGGGGAAGAGGAATGAATCTGTTTTTTCTCAATCCAAACTCATTGTATTCTGCTCAGGGGCTGCAATAAACAACGAAGATCCTAACTTGGATGCAAACCCAATAAGCCCTCTTATACTTGATATGAGTGCGAGTCGAAGGTTAGTCGGATTTTATAAAAATGGGGAGAAATTCCCATTTATGGATACAGAGGAGGCGTTTCTATTTAAGTCGGTTTTTTTAGGCAATAGGGATGTGCTTGATCCAGAACTCAGAAGGCTAAGGGACAGAATCAAGATAATAGGCAGCAAGAATGACAATGTGATTCCGATTAGGGGAATGGAGAGGAATCTGGGTTGGATAGATGAAGATTTAAAACTCGGTATTCATGAGTATCCATTTAGCGTAGAGAGCCTGGGTGTGTCGAATCTAGAGCGGCAGATGTCAAGGAGCTATAATATATCGGAGTTGTTTCAAGCGGCATTCAAAAGGTTTGTAGATTGTGTGGTTGAGGCAATTAGAGATTAAACGGATTTCCCTGCTTTGGAAGCACAGACTTTGATGTGAGAGCAGCAATCACATCATTTCCACCCGATTTAATTTGGCCTCCGATCTTTTCTGTAAAGACGGGATTTGGGGTAAGGTCAAAGGGGTTTATTCTCATTGGCTGTTTTCTCAGACTGTGATAGATCGAAAGCAAAGAGGTATAGAAAAACCCAACTTGGATAATAACAAGAAACGGAATCCATCCTATGTGCTTCATAAAAACCGCATAGAGGCTCTGAAAAAGGAATAGAAACCCCACTCCGAGTTCTACTAAAGTGGTCAACTCCTTTGAAGCGGTGTATTTCCTTGTGTGCCAGTTATCTCCCTTTGATGTTACTGCGAGTTTGGGCGTCCGTTTAAATTCAGATGTTTTACCAAAAAGTGCCTCGAATACGGCCTTTGAGTTATTAATGGCAATCCCCGCTCCAAGTGCAAATGAAACAGGTATGTATTTCGCATAGCTTATCCATTTTTTTCCATAGACTTCCTTCAGTGTAACTATGTAGAACCTTATAACACTCAAGGTGCCTGCAGATATGGCAAATAGATTTATTAGTATCACATTCTCCCATCCAATACCGTGCCAGAAATAGGCCATGGGGAACATTAAAAAGAGGAGAATCAGAAGGAAGACATACGAGAAATTCCCAAGAAGATGGAAAGTGGCCTCGGTTTTAACACTCAATGGGAGCTCTTTGCTCCTGAGTATTTGGGGGAGGAGTTTTTTTGCCGTCTGTATAGCCCCTTTTGCCCAGCGGTGCTGTTGTGACTTGAATGCATTCATATCCACAGGGAGTTCTGCCTCTGCTATTACATCTTTAAGATATATAAACTTCCATCCCTTGAGCTGTGCCCTATAGCTTAGGTCTAGGTCTTCGGTGAGTGTGTCATGCTGCCATCCTCCGGCTGATTCTATGCAACTCTTCCTTAATACCCCAGCAGTGCCGTTGAAATTAAAAAATCTCTTTCCATAAAACCTCGATGCCTGCTCTATTACGAAGTGTCCATCAAGGAGAACTGACTGGGCTTTTGTAAGTGTGGAGTAGTTGAGATTTACGTGTCCCCATCTTACCTGAACCATTCCTACTTTGGGATCAGAGAAAAAGTGCACCGTTTTTTGTAGAAAGTCCTTTGGAGGAATGAAATCGGCATCAAATATCGCAATGAGTTCACCCTTTGCGGATTTAAGCCCTTCCTCTAAGGCTCCGGCTTTAAATCCCTTTCTATTATCTCTATGGATGTAATATATTTGGAAGCCAAGGGCCTTATATGAATTGACACACCTTTTTGCAATCTCTGTGGTCTCATCAGTGGAGTCATCGAGTACCTGGATCTCTAGGAGTTCTTTTGGATAGTCAATCCCACAAACGGTGGAAATCAGCCTTTCCACCACGTACATCTCATTGTAGATCGGAAGCTGAACCGTAATCCTTGGCAGTTTCTTGAATCTACCTTTGGGCTTGGGAATCTCGTTCTTATACTTGTTAAAAAGGTAGGCAAGGTAGTATCTGTGAAGTCCGAATGCACAGAGAAGCCCAAAGGTAATCAAATATATTGATGTAATGAGTACTTTGGCGATTAGGGTTAAGGTTTCTAGGTCCATTTGGTTTTAAGAGTAGGGTTTCTGCGAATTTTTAGATTTTAAACCTCACGTTCTTGAGTCTCTCTACCGCTTCAATGAGTCTTTCCTTCCCAATCGTAATTGATACACGGATATACCCCTCTCCGTATTTTCCAAATCCTATACCGGGTGTAACAACTATACCGGCTTCTGTAAGAAGCTTTTCTGTAAATTCCTTTGAAGAGACCCTCGCCGGAACCTCAAACCAGACATAAAAGGTTGCCTTTGGAGGGTAATATTTGATTCCAATTTCATCAAGACCCCGACAGAATACATTACGCCTGTCCTCATAGATTTTCCTTCTCTCAGACATACCAAGGGAATAGTTCTTTAGGCCCTCCATCCCCGCAATCTGAATGGCCTGAAACACTCCCGAGTCTATATTAGTCTTTATCTTTCCAAGTCCGGATATTGCCTTTTGGTTTCCTGCAGCAAATCCGATCCTCCATCCTGTCATGTTAAATGTCTTAGAGAGTGAATGGAATTCCATACCCACCTCTTTTGCCCCGTCAACCTCAAGGAAGCTAGGCGGGTTGAATCCATCAAATGCGACTTCAGTATAAGCCGCATCATGACAAACGAGTATACCGTATTTTAACGCAAAATCTACAACTTTTTTAAAAAACCCCTTATCCGCTACAGCGGATGTGGGATTATTGGGGTAATTTATAAACATGAGCCTTGCCTTTCTTCTTATATCCTCTGGTATGGCATCTAGGTCTGGAAGGAAGTCGTTTTCTTTGAGCAGTGGCATAAGATAGGGTATTCCACCTGCAAAGCCAGTTGCAACACTATAGACAGGGTATCCAGGATCGGGAACAAGGACTATGTCTCCAGGGTCTACAAAGGCAAGAGGGGCATGGGCTATCCCCTCCTTTGACCCTATAAGGGTTACAACCTCCCTCATATAATCAACATTTACACCAAACCGCTCCTTATACCAGTTTGCTGCGGCCTCTCTAAATGCGGGCATTCCTTCATATGAAGGGTATCTGTGATTTGTAGGGTCTTCTACTGCCCGCTTTAGGGCATCAATTATATTTCTAGGCGTTGGAATATCAGGGTCTCCTACACCCAGGTCTATCAGATCTATGCCTTTGACCCTCATCTCCTGCTTTTTTGCGTCTATTTCAGCAAAGAGATAGGGGGGAAGGGTCTCAATCCTCTTTGCCCATTTAATGCTCATTTGTTGAAAACTCCTTTTTAGCGGTTCTAATCATAACCTACCTGTTGGACTAGAGCAAGAGATTTGTAAAGGATTTGGAATAATCCTAAATCCCTAAATTGTGTCTTGTTTGCAATAGGTTTTAAAGACGATTGTGGGCGAGTAATATAAGTATTTATAGGGTGCTAGCGTAATCTTACTAAATGCGTACCTTCGGCATTTCTTTCTTGATTTTTATTGACAGAAACGGTTAAACTTAAAAAGGTATGAAAACGGTAGATGAGGCAGTGGAATCTAAGGGAACCGGGGCTACTCTTGTTATACTTCGAGAGGTTCTAAGACAGATTGCCGATTGGAAGGTCGCAAAGATAAGCGGATATGCCATGAGGGCGGGTAAAAGCGGAGAGATGATTTATCAGGTTGGGGGGAGCAGAATACTTCCAAGAGGGATTCGGGCAGGGATTCTCAATAAGCTCTTGGGCTTCATAATAGGAAGCGATATAGATTCGGGTTTATCTAATACTATGAAGAGGTCTACCTCCACCCTTCCTGTATTAGTCTCTGTTGATTCATCCCGTGCTGTAGTGCTGGATGCGGCCAAAGGAATTCTGAAGAGCACAGCAAAGGCGGGTCTTATGTGTGCCTTAATTGATGGTGTTATAGGTTCGGTTGAGGCTGGGTATATGGTTTCAAAGGGAAGGATGAATAAAAGAGATGCCTTTCGCCACGCAATCAAAGAGGCCTCGGGCGGGGCAATTTCAGGTGCGGCAGGAATAGGGGCCGTGGGTATAATCACAGCCCTATCTCCAATTCCGGTAGCCGGTCAGATAGCTGTCCTTACCGGTGTGAGTATTGGTGTCAAGAGGCTGTGGAATAAACGCCAGGTTTAGGGTTAGCATCTAGGCGAAACCCACATTCGTTTCATTCTTTGTTGGGGTCATACCTATCTGTGTGCTTCTGAAAGCCTATTCTAAATGGAGATTGTGGGTAGAAGGTCTCAGCCTCATACACCAGGTTTTTCCCCTGAATAAGAACCTTGAACCTATTCCCCATGAGCTCGGGCAAAAACAGGCCCTTTATAGCAATTATATCCTTCTGAGAAGGGAGGTCGGGGGATTCTTCTTTGACAGAATACCTCTCGGCAATGTCTAGTATGCCCCAGTCAACCAGAAACTGTCCCTGGGTTGTGTATTTTATTGTGTTTAATCCAACCGATTCTCCAACTCGGATTAGATTACTAAAATCCACATGAGCCGTAATGTCCTGTTCGCCGATATTCGTGTAAGGGTTTTCATTTGTTGTGTGTTTGTAAAAACATAAAAAGGTGCCTCTCATTCTTGAAGGGTTAAACAACTCGGGCGCAAGATATCCGTAGTCAATCGTGAGAACTAACCCCTTGGCTAAAACGCGGGATATATCAGAGAGCCATTTCCTTGCACGGAGGTTTATCTCAACCTCTTGTTCGTTTTCAAAATCTAAATCGTAGCCCTCAAAATACTCTCTTAAAGCGCTACTACTGGGCTTATCCAGAATTTCAACGAATTCCCCATCACGAAGCGCAACAAATATTTCAAGCAGTTCTCCATTCTTAAACCTGGCTCTGTGAAATGGGAAAGAATCTATGAGTTCATTTGATATGAAAACCCCGCAGATGCTTTCGGATTCTAAATCGGAGAGGGAGTTGACCCATCTAATCTTGTGTATGTGCTCTTTCAATATGGTTTTTCCCTCCTCCCGTAGGTTTGGGCTGAGTTCAACAATCGAGTATCCAAGCCTATCGTAGAGTTCAGGACTGTTTCTCTTAATCGAATCCAAAATGTCGAGCGCAAGGAAGCCCCTGCCCGCCCCCATCTCTACAACCGTAAAGTCGGGCGCATGAATCGTCTCATAAGCCCGGCAAATAAACCTGCTGAGAATCTCTCCGAATGCTGGATGGACACATGGGCTTGTATAATAATCTCCCTCTTTTCCAATCTTTGCTTTTCCCGAACTGTAATAACCATGCTCAGGGTGATAAAGCGCAGCCTCCATAAATCTATCAAATGTAATCGGGCCGGATTTGCAGATTAGAGATTTTATTATTTGGGTTAATTGGCTCATCACTGTATGATAGTCAATATTCTATATCGAAGTTTGGACAACGTTAAATGTTATGAGCGTTTTACTTTTTTAGTCTTTAGGTTAAATCGGAAAGTGGTCAAACTGTATCAATAGGGCTACGCACCGCCAGTCCTCCTCGATTGAGAACGTGTGTATAAATCATCGTTGTCTTGACATCCTTATGCCCAAGCAGTTCCTGCACGGTACGAATGTCATAACCATTTTGAAGCAGATGCGTCGCAAAACTATGGCGGAAGGTGTGGCAACCTACGTGCTTATTTATCCCTGCCAAACGAGCCGCTATCTTTACTGCCTTTTGCAAACTTCTATCGCTCATGTGCCAGCGACGCACTATACCTGTACGGGTGTCTTTAGCCAAGCGGGCTGAGGGAAACACATATTGCCATACCCACTCGCGGTTGGCATTCGGATACTTTCGTTCCAGCGCAAAAGGCAGATAGACAGAACCGTATCCCTTAGCCAAATCTTTCTCATGCAACCGTTTCACTCGCTGTAAGTGTTCTTTAAGGGGCGTTACTAGGCTAGCGGGAAGCATGGTCACCCGGTCTTCCATTCCTTTACCATCCCGCACAATGACCTGGTGTTGAGCAAAATCAATGTCCTTAACCCGCAGCCGTACACATTCCATTAATCTCAAGCTGCTGCCGTAAAGCAACTTCGCCATAAGCTGAGGTATGCCTGATAAGCATCCAATAACCTTACCCACTTCTTCTTTCGTTAAAACTGTAGGCAGTCGTTTTGGTCTTTTAGCACGAACCGAATCAATCGGGAAGTCCAAGTCCTTGTTGAGTACATTGCGATATAAGAGCAATAAGGCGCTAAAAGCCTGGTTTTGGGTGGATGCTGAGACTTTTCGGTTTACGGCAAGATATGTCAGAAAAGCCTCAATTTCAGCACGTCCCATCTCCTGAGGATGCCGTTTATTGTGGAAAAGGATGTAGCGTCTGATCCAGGCGACATAACTCTTCTCGGTGCGAATGGAATAGTGCTTGCGTCTTATAGTCTCACGAACCCTATCTAGAAGCTTCTTAGGGCGTTGTTCCATGATTCTCATACCTGCCTGTTGACTTTTGGAAGACGTTTAAATTATACTGTCGAACAAAAGAAGTGGATAAGCTTGTTCGTATAACACCCGATATTGGGGTGATTATGCGAACTAAAGTTCGTATAATTAAGAGTTAGGCGTCATATGAGCCAAGAAAGGAGACGGACATGAACAAGGATCGCATAGCCCAAAATCTGGCGGCTGTGGAGAGACACTTCCAGTGAAGCTCTCAATGAGGTCGAAGCAGCGCTCGAAACGTTTACCGACGATATCGTTTGGGAAGCGCCTGCTCCGAATGGCCTTAACCGATCCTTCTCGGGGAAGGAAGCTGCTGCCAAGAATTACAGAGAACTCTTTGCGTCCATGCGTGATGTGAAGTTCCAATTCCTTCAGCGATTCGCTACTGAAGATCGCGTTGTGGATGACAGTATCGTCACGTTCGAGGTGGCGAAAGATGGGTATTGGCATTTCCCAGTCGGCAGTAAGATTGAGATGCGGCTGGTTCACATCTTTGAAATGCGAGAGGGGAAAATCTCCCGTGAGATCGTCTTTGACATGGGACGCCCCGTGTAAGCTGTGCAAATGCCGTGTCTTACGATTGCCCCGCCGCCTAACAACGGCATGCGCCCGACCGCGAATAGCGTTGCCTTCGTGCGCAAGACGCCCGCAATTCAAAGGTTTGTCGCGGCGGGTGATGCCGGGCGTTATATCTCAGTCTATGGTTTATCAGATTTGAAATCATGGACACAGAATTTTAGTATAAGAGTCCAGCCGAGATTTGAACCCCTTTCTCTATTGAGTTAGAATTTCAAGATGTCAAGAAAAAGGATAACAAAGGTCTATACAAGAACCGGGGATAAGGGGCAGACATCGCTTGTCGGAGGCAAGAGGGTTAGTAAAGCCTCAGCCCGTGTAGAGGCTTATGGGGATGTGGATGAGCTTAATTCGGCGCTTGGAATCGTTCGCCTTGAGGCTCAGGATGACGAAATTAAGGAGATAATAACAGAAATCCAGAATGACCTCTTTATAATAGGGGCAGACCTCGCAAGCCCGCCTGAGATTCAGGTCCCGAGAATTGGCAAGGAGAAGATAAGAGAGATTGAAAAAATAATAGATAAATTTCTCGGGGAGCTTGAGCCGCTAAAGGAATTTATACTTCCGAGTGGAAAGGGTGGGGGGCCTTATCTTCATCTTGCAAGAGCCATATCAAGAAGGGCTGAGAGAAGGATTGTAAAACTCATGGAGGAGGAGGATGTAAATGAAAATGTACTTGCATATATAAACCGCCTCTCAGACCTGCTTTTTGTCATGGCGAGAATAGAGAACAAGCGCGGGGGCTTTGAGGAAACTTACGTCAGGTTTAATAAATGAAAAGAATTGAAACGGAGATATATATCGTAAATCCCGACATTGAAGAATATCTAAAGAACCTCATTCCGGTTGAGGATGAGGTTCTAAAAGAGATGGAAAGATTAGGGGAAGAAAGGGAATTCCCTATAATTGGGCCTATTGTTGGAAGGTTCCTCTATCAGATTGCAATAATAATAGGGGCAAAGCGGATTTTCGAGATGGGCTCAGGGTTTGGTTATTCGGCTTACTGGTTTGCCAAGGCCATAGGGGACAGTGGAGAGGTGGTCTTTACAGAGCTTTCACAGAGGAATGCTCAATTAGCCAGGGATTTTTTCAGGCGCGGTGGAATTGATAGAATCGTACAAATCCACGTTGGGGATGCGCTTGAGGTCTTAGAGAAAACTAAAGGAGAATTTGATATTATTTTCAATGACATTGATAAAGAATACTATCCACTTGTGGTTGATAAGGCCTATAAGAAGCTAAGATCTGGCGGGCTTTTTATAACGGATAATGTCCTCTGGTTTGGAAGAGTTTTGACTGATGATTCATCTCCCAGTACAAAAGGCATCAAGGAATTTACCCGACTTCTTCTGTCTGAGAATAGGTTTCTTACGACTATAATTCCAATTAGGGATGGCGTATCATTAAGCGTGAAGCTGTAGTTTGTATTTGTTAGGGGAAACTCTGAACATGGAAAAGGCAAATTTAGTCTTGAGAGATGGGCTCAAAGAGAGGGCGAAACTCTATCTTAAAGAGAATCAGAAGGAGTTAAGGAAGCTCCACGATAAAGAGGCGCTAAGCGGCCGTCAACTCGCCGCAAAGAGGTCTCATGTTATAGACACACTAATCGGACAGGTGCTCGTTGATCTCGGTTTCTCGGAGACCCCAGGCGTTTCAATTGTCGCCCTTGGCGGATACGGAAGAGAGGAGCTCTGTCCGTATTCGGATGTGGACCTAATGTTTCTTTATAAACCTGAGGGCTTGGCTCTAGTGAAGGATATTGTAGATAACCTCCTTTACCTCCTCTTGGACTTAGACTTGGAAGTCGGCCATTCTACAAGAACGATTGATGAGTGTATGGAGTTTTCCTGTGGAGAGGACGTAACGATTCTCACATCGCTTCTTGACGGGAGGTTTATTTGGGGAGATAGAACGCTCTATGATGAATTTGACAGGAAGCTATTTCGGGAGATTCTTCCTAGTATCTCATCGAGATACATTGAAAGGAAATTAGCAGAAAATGAGAAGAGGATTAACAGGTTCGGCAGGTCTGTTTATCTCCTTGAGCCCCACGTAAAAGAGGGGGAAGGAGGTCTAAGAGACATACACGCTGCCCTTTGGATAGCAAAGGCTAAGTTCAAAGCAAGGGGCTTTCAAGAGCTTCTTCAAAAGGGCGTTTTAATTGAGCAGGAACTCAGGGTGTTCGAGAAGGGTTTGGATTTTCTCATCCCCATAAGGAGTGAACTCCACTACCTTGCGGGGAGGAGGGAAGACCGTCTGAGCTTTGAATGGCAGGAGAGGGTTGCGAGATTCCTGGGCTATGGAGACGTGGGTGAACTCAAGGCCGTAGAGAGATTCATGCGGGTCTATTATCTTCGCGCAAATCTAATAAGGGAGTATTCGCAGAGGCTCATTGAAAGATCAATATCCAAGCCGAGGATAGGCTTTAGTGCTCCAAAGACGGTTTTTCTCGATAACGGCTTTATCATTCAGGGTGGGATGCTTTCCGTATCGAACCGTAGCATATTTCGGGATCATCCTGAGAATATGATGAGGGCTTTTGAGTATGCAGATAGATACGGCGTCAAAATGAGCAAGTACCTGCTCGATCTGATTAGGGATAACTTGAGGGTAATTGACGATAATGTAAGGAGGAACCCAGAGCTCAATGCCTCATTTCTCAGGCTACTTAAAGAAGGTAAAGAGGTGGCTAAAGCCATATTTGAGATGAATCGGCTTCGTCTTCTCGCCTACTATATCCCTGAATTTGGAAAGATTGTCGGTATGGGTCAGCACGATGCGTATCATGTTTATACCGTAGATATACATTCTATCTTTATGATAAAGGAGATTGAATGCCTCATTAATGGCGAATACGAAAGGGATTTCCCGCTTCTTACCAGGATCGCAAAAAGGCTCTCAAGACGCCATATCCTTTATCTTGCATGCCTGTTTCATGACATGGGAAAGGGAGAAGGAAGAAACCATTCTCAGCGAGGAGCCGCTATGATTTCTAAGATAGCCCAGAGGATGGGTCTTTCTGATGAGGAAAGTGAGATACTTGAATTCATGGTAAAGCACCACCTTGTCATGCCCCACTTCTCTCAAAGGCGTGACATTCATGACGATGGGTTGATACTCAGATTTGCAAAGTCTGTAAAGACATTGGAAACCCTCTCTCTACTCTACCTGCTCTCTTTTGCCGACATCAGGTCTGTAGGGCCAGATGTATGGACTAACTGGAAGGGGATGCTGCTCGAAGAGCTTTATCTGAGGACTGCGAGCGTCCTTGAGCGTGGAGAGTTTAAAAGAGAAAGGCCTGATGATAGGGCACGGAGATCCATTCGCGAGGTTGTGCATATGCTCAAAGGCGAAATCCCTGAGGATAGAATTAGACGTCATCTCGAAGTTATGCCCAAGTCCTATTTCCTGGGTTTTTCTCCTCAGAAGATTGCCTATCATGTAAAGTTGATTGAGAAGTTTGGAGAGGATGTAGGTACCGACGTGATTTTTCATCAAAACGAGGGATATGATGAATTTACGTTCTGGGGATTCGATGAACCGGGCATCTTCTCAAAACTCTGCGGGGTGCTGGCAGGGAGTGGAATAAACATTATGGGGGCAAGGATTATAACCCGAACCGATGGGAGAATAGTTGATGTATTTTATGTGAACAGGCTCAGCAAATCTACTTATGAAGAAGGCGAAATATGGGATAGGGTGAGAAGTTCCCTATATGGTGTCTTAAATGGTAAAATGGATGTAGAGGAACTCGTGTCGCGCAGAAGGAGAAACAAACCTGTTTTTGAAAAACAGATCCCCCGACATCCTACGCGTATAGAAATTGATAATGAGTCATCCGACATATCTACAATTATAGATATTTATACACATGATAGGGTGGGTCTCCTCTACGACATTACAAAGACACTTACAAGGCTCGGACTCTCTATTGATTATGCCAAGATCTCTACTAAGGTGGATCAGGCAGCGGATGTTTTCTATGTGCGTCAGATAGATGGCGGTAAGATAGTAGATGAGGAGAATTTAGAAAGGATTAAAAACGCCTTGTTTGATGCTATAGATGTTAACTATGAACTTTGAGATTTTATCAGAAGCCCAATTTGACACACTTCTAAAACCGCATTAGATTACTCTCAATAGCAATTTGATTAATAAAAATACACGGCAAATGTATGGATGAAGGGCATTTCAAAAACATCAATCAATTCCACTCTGATTTTTTGATAATAGGAAGTGGGCTTGCAGGGCTTTATGCTGCCCTTTATGCATCCAAATTTGGCAAAGTAGCACTTTTAACCAAATCCACATTAGAAGAAAGCAACTCCTATTGGGCTCAGGGCGGTATTGCTGCCGCTGTAGACCCAGAAGACTCCCCACTATTTCACCTTGAGGATACAATTAGAGCTGGAAGAGGACTGTGCAATAGGGAAGCGGTAGAGGTTCTAGTGCGCGAGGGCAGAGAAAGGGTGATGGATTTGATCTCTTTGGGGATGAAGTTCGATCTAGATGAGAAGGGGCTTGAACTTGGACTTGAAGGAGGACACAGCAAAAGGCGTGTGCTCCATGCCGGGGGGAGCTCTACGGGGAAAGAGATGGTGCAGTTTCTTATCTCCTCTGTTCGGTCAAACCCGGGGATTCATATATTTGAAAATACATCTGTATTTGAGCTTACTTCAGATGGAGAAAGGTGCTTTGGGGCTTTAGCATTCCAGGTGGGAAAAGGAGGTCAAAGCCTTTGTGCTTTTGCCTCTAAATCTACAATACTTGCAACGGGGGGTGCCTCGGGGATTTATCTAAGGACTACGAATCCCCCTACAGCCACAGGTGATGGAATTGCCCTTGCCTATAGGGCTGGGGCTGAGATTACGGATATGGAGTTTATTCAGTTTCATCCTACGGCTCTTTATACTGAGGGCGGAGGGAGTTTTCTCATAAGTGAGGCCGTAAGAGGAGAGGGCGCATACCTTTTAAACCACTCAGGCCATCGGTTTATGCCCGATTATCATGGGCTTGCCGAGCTTGCTCCAAGGGACGTTGTATCGCGTGCAATATTTAATGAGATGAAGATGTCTGGAAAGAGTTATGTTTTTTTAGACCTCAGGCACCTCAATCCCGATTTTATACGCAGACGTTTTCTAAATATATATAATGCGTCTTTAAGTTATGGGATTGATATAACCAGGGATTTAGTGCCAGTAGCCCCTGCAGCCCATTACCTTATCGGCGGGGTTAAAACCGGACTTATGGCCGAGACGAGTATAGACGGGCTATTTGCATGTGGAGAGGTCGCATGCACGGGTGTTCATGGGGCAAATAGGCTTGCAAGCAACTCCCTTCTTGAGTGTATTGTGTTTGCCAAAAGGGCGATAGACGGGGCTAGGGAGATTAGGGTAGAGAGTGGTAAGGTAAGAGATTGTGATCCTAATTGTTTGCCTCTTTTTTCTGCCTCTCAGAAAGACGCCTTTTTTGACATGAAAAACCGTATCTCGCGTTTGATGACCGACTATGTTGGAATCGTTCGCAGGGGCAATGAGATTGAAAAAGCGCTTTCCGGAATTAAGGAGATTGCCGACTCCATAAATGGATTAACCGGATATTACAGATTAAAGCTGCAATATATATTAGACGTTTGCTCTCTTATCGCTAGATCCGCGCTCATTAGAACCGAATCCAGAGGAGCACATATAAGGGAGGATTTCCCTAACGAAGATCCTTCATGGGAGGCACATATTGTCCTCAAAAAGGACTCAGAGCCCTTGATTGTGCCTAATTAAGACATAGTCCAGGGGTTTTTTAACTAGGATCTCTGTGTGCTATGTGGAAGGCGGGTCCTTTTATTCTCCAAATCAAAAAGGTGCTTGACCCAATCTGGGCAAATAGCATAAAATGGGAAAAACACATTTAGGAGGGGCTAAGATGAAGAAGATGAGGGCCAATACATTTAAGGGCGTTAATAAAATAGGGCTTGAGGACCGTCCAATTCCAAAGGCGGGTCCTGGTGAGGCAGTCGTTAGGGTGACTCTTACTACAATATGTGCTACTGATGTCCATATAATGAAAGGGGAATATCCTGTAAGGGTTGGTCAAATTATAGGGCACGAACCGATTGGAGTTATTCATGAACTCGGCGATGGTGTTAGTGGTTATAAAAAGGGGGAGCGTGTGGCGATTAATGCCATTACCCCTTGTGGCCAGTGTGAATACTGCCTTTCTGCGAACTGGTCTCAGTGTGGAGGGTTTTTAGGGGGGTGGAAGATGGGCAACACTATTGATGGCTGTCAGGCGGATTACGTAAAGATTCCAAACGCCATGGCGAATTTAACAAAGATTCCCGACGAGCTTTCTGATGAAGATGTGCTTTTTACAACAGATATTTTCTCAACAGGTCTTTCCGGAGCTGAGAGTGCGGATATACAGGTAGGAGATAGTGTTGCTGTATTTGGGCAGGGGCCGATTGGTTTATGCGCTACAGCAGGGGCTAAGCTTAAAGGGGCTGCTTTGATTATTGCTGTTGATACCGTTCCTGCAAGAGTGAGGATGTCAAAACGTATGGGAGCCGATATTGTGCTCGATTTTAAGAAGGTGGATCCGGTTAAGGAGATTATGAAGATTACGGGTGGAAGGGGAGTTGATGTGGGTATTGAGGCAATTGGGCTTCAGGAGAGTTTTGAAAATTGTGTGAAATGCACCCGTGTTGGAGGGACGATCTCTAGTCTTGGTGTGTATCCTGCACAGCTTGGAAGCATTGGTGTTCCCCTTCAAGATTTTGGGTATGGTATAGCTGATAAGAGGGTTGTTTCAACATTATGTCCTGGTGGGAAGGAAAGGATGAGGAGACTGATTAATCTAGTTAAGAATGAAAGGGTTAATTTGAGACAGCTTATTACACACAGGTTTTCACTCGATGAGATAGAGGAAGCATACAGAATATTTTCAAATCAACTAGATGGGGTCATTAAAGTAGCTATAAAGCCCTAGATGCGCTTGAGCAAAGGCTATGACTCAGACCCAATTGGACTGGTCTTATGTAGATCAAATAATAGAAAATGCCCTTCGCGAGGATATAGGGGAGGGTGATATAACCACGAATCTACTCTTTCTCGAGGATTCTAGGTGTAGGGCAGTTATTGTTGCTAAGGAAGAGGGGATAGTAGCGGGGCTTCCTATAGCCGAGGCGGTTTTTAGAAAACTGGATAAGGATATTCTCTGGAGAGAGAAAAAAAGGGACGGTGACAGGATAGAGCCAAGTGAAATCCTCGCTGAGATTTCAGGTTCTCAGAGGGCGATTCTTATGGGCGAGCGCGTGGCGCTGAATTTCATTCAGCGCCTCTCAGGGATTGCAACACTTACCTCTAGGTTTGTCAAGGCCGTAGAGGGGCTTTCTGTGAAGATACTCGATACCAGAAAAACCGTACCAGGGCTTAGGATTCTCGATAAATATGCAGTCTCTATAGGCGGTGGCACCAATCATCGCTTTGGGCTCTATGACGGGGTGCTCATTAAAGATAACCACATAAAATCTGCAGGGGGCATCGGTCGCGCGGTTAGGCTCATTCGTGAGAGAGTTTCGGTAGGGATAAGAATAGAGGTTGAGGCATCTACACTAGACGAGGTAAAAGAGGCGCTTGAGGCGGGGGCCGATATAATAATGCTTGATAACATGACTGTTGAAAATATAAAGAAGGCCGTAGAGCTTATAGACGGTAGGGCACTTATAGAGGCCTCAGGCGGTGTGACACTAGAGAACATACGTAACATTGCGGAAACTGGGGTTGATTTCATATCCGTAGGATCACTTACCCATTCGCCTCAAGCTTTAGATATAGCACTCTATATGGTATGATATTCCAATACCAAGATATGTGGAGTTCTCCCTTCTAGACCGCGGCGTTATTGCATAGGTGATCCAAAATGGAAAAAGAGCGGATCGCACAAGAGATCGAGAGGTTAAAGAAAGAGAAAAATGCCGTTATACTTGCACATAACTACCAGATTGGTGAGATTCAGGAGATTGCAGATTTTACGGGCGATTCACTGGGGCTTTCACAGGCTGCGGCTAGGACTCAAGCCGATATAATAGTCTTCTGTGGAGTTCACTTTATGGCTGAGACCGCCTCCATTATCTGTCCAGATAAGGAAGTACTTATACCCGATTTGGAAGCCGGTTGTTCACTTGCCTCTACAATTAATGTTGATGACTTAAGGAACTGGAAAAAGCAACACCCGGACTCGGTTGTTGTCTCTTACATTAACACCACTGCCGATGTTAAGGCTGAAAGTGACTACTGCTGTACATCAACAAATGCCGTCAAGGTTGTGAGTTCAATTCCGGAGGATAAGGAAATTCTCTTTCTTCCAGATATGTTTCTTGGGGCCTATGTTTCAAAGGTTACCGGAAGGAGGCTTCATATCTGGCCTGGAGAATGCCATGTTCATGCTGGGATTAGGCCCAAGCAGATTGCAAAAATGAGGGAGACCCACCCTGAGGCCGAGGTACTTATCCATCCCGAATGCGGTTGTGTGACTTCTTGTATGTACTATGTGGTCAACGGCTCTATTGACGAGAGGAACACACACATCCTCTCAACCGAGGGTATGGTTAGGCACGTAAGGAGTTCGAGGGCAAGTGAGTTCATAGTGGCTACGGAGACCGGAATACTTCACAAGATGAGAAAGGAGAATCCCAATAAAATATTCTATCCCGCGAGTGAAGAGGCCGTCTGCAGGTATATGAAGATGATTACGCTGGAGAAGGTCTTAACCTCACTTAAGGAAAATGTCTATAGGGTTAAGGTTCCTGAGGGAGTTGCATTAAGGGCCAAAAGGGCAATTGAGAGGATGCTATGGCTAGCTTAACCTTGAATAAAGATCTAAGACTTCATTTTTAACTTTAAGATTAATTTTTTAATATTTATTGGTTACTGACTTTTTATATTGTTTTAAACCCGTAAATTTATAATCTTCGTTTTTTTTAATTCCCCTTGACAAGGGTTGATAATTTATATATAAGTAATACAATCTTAAAATTACTTGCTAAGGAGGTAAGGAGAGATGAGTAAGGCCAAATGGGTTGTATTATTCCTACTCGCTGTGGCTATAGCCGCCCCTTCTTATGCAGTCGAACTAACCTTGGG
>CAYMEO010000046.1:0-21344 GCA_964389705.1 uncultured Spirochaetia bacterium | reverse complement strand
AGATTCCCCACTTTGTCTCGGATCTTTTGTCAGTTTAATTAGTTATCATAGATAATATTGGTGCATCATCCATTTTGCTGTCTTATGCGTTCAGGGCCTGAAATGATGGGCTTTCCTATGAGTTCCCCGATTCTCCGTAACATTCCGTTAAAAACGAATTGATGAAAGGGATAGATAGAATACCAGTAAAGAATACCTCCTAGGCCACGCGGGATAAAACGTGCAATCTGATGGATCTCGGTAGTCCAACCGTGGATTTCTCTAATACGGAAATCCAGTATAGCCTGACCCGGTAATTTCATCTCGGCCACAAGTAGGAGGCGTCTTTGTGACTCGACTGTGCAGACCCGCCAGAAGTCCACTATGTCTCCTGGGCTAAGACTATTTGAATTGTTTCGTCTCTGTCTCATTCCAACGCCGCCGATAAGTTGATCAAGAAATCCACGGAGCCTCCAAAGCCAATCTGCATAATACCAGCCTGTCTTTCCGCCGATTTGAAGGAGATGTTGCCACACCTCATTGGGCGTTGCCTCCAGTATTATTCGACGATAATCCTCATACACTGTGCCACCTGCCCATTTTAGGTCCCCTGGATAACTCCATTCAGGTGGTGGTATCCATGCCTTATTTCCTTTTGAGTCTTCGATTAGGTTATGCTGTAGTTCCTCTAGTGTTAGCCGAATAGCTTGGCGGCAATCCGAGAGATTTTTAGGTATGAGCTGTTGGATACGATTATCAGTACATACTACCTCATTACTGAGTCCCTCGGCTAAAGGCCTTGCAAGCGAGGCCGATATAGGAGTTACAAGGTGAATCCAATAAGAGCTAAGTCGGGGAGTGAGAACAGGGAGAGGAATGACCCAACGTTTCAGAAGATTTGCCTCTTCGGCGTAGATTTTCATGATATGGTCATACGTCAGTACCTCGGATCCACCGATGTCGAATGATTGACCGATAGTCTCAGGGACTTCTAAGCAACCGACTAAGTAATCAATTGTATCTCGGATACCAATTGGCTGGCATCTTGTACGTACCCATCTTGGGGTAACCATAATGGGCAACCTTTCGACCAAATAGCGTAGTATCTCAAAAGAAGCGCTTCCAGCACCTATGATCATTGCTGCTCGTAAAATCGTGGTGGGGACATTGCCGGATTGTAGAATTTTTCCGACCTCGGCGCGTGAGCGTAGGTGTTTACTCAAGCTCGAATCTTCTCTTCCTAATCCCCCTAGATATATAATGCGTTCGAGGCCGCTTTTTTCTGCAGCCCAAGCCATGTTATCTGCTGCCTTACGATCGGCATGAGCAAAATCTTCTTGGTTAGGGTCCATAGAATGGACAAGATAGTAACCTACGGAACAACCCTCACACGCCTGTTTCAATGAGTTTCGGTCGAATATATCAGCAGCTATCAGATTTACACAAGGGTGATTTGACCAAGGACGCTCTCTTAGTTTCTTTAAGGATCTTCCTAAAGCTCTTACAGTGTATCCCGAATTCAGGAGGCAAGGCACAAGACGCGCACCTACATAGCCTGATGCACCAATCACAATCAATGGTTTTGAACGTATTTGGTGTTTCACTTTTTCCTTGTTACAGTTTGATGAATTTAAAGTGCCCTTTTATTGATTTCATATCTCCCCATCGCTATGGGATGAGGCTTCCTATTATGGCTCCAAGCAAGAGTGATCCGATGTGGGAGAGTGATAAGACAAGTCCGCCCAGACCGGCAATTATTCCAAGAAGTGGAATGCCAGTTAAACTCGAGGCGAATATAAACAGAGCAATACTGAATATAATCCCCGGTAGAAACACAGCCACTATTGCTGAACCTACACCGCCTGCCTTCCTCCCGCCGACCAATCCAGCAATGAACGCCCCGATGCCGGGTAACCAGAATAGGAGAAGCGAAATCACGAACATCCAGAACATTGCGCTTATAATGCTACCATTCTTTTCATCAGCCATTCTTTTTCTCCCCTTTTTTACTCACGGTCTTTTCCTAATAATGTGGAATATAATACCTCTCTTACTAAAGACAATCACCGAATTGGATTTACATGGGTAATCTCACACTCACCGGTAATTGAGGTAATCAGGCAGAGATAAAACAATACTCTATCCTTATAATTAGAATAGAGTTGGAAAGGTCACGAGCAAGACTCGTAACCATAACCACCCAAAGCCTATGTGGGTACAACTGTATGCTCGACTTACGGCTCAATCTTTGTTCCCAACACCCTTAGGAATTTCGCCAGCCAATCGGGGTGTGCAGGCCAGGCCGGAGCCGTAACCAGATTACCATCTACATGCGCCTTGTCTACTGGCAGGTTTACATACTCGCCACCTGCTCGCTTTACATCTGGGCCCACAGCGGGATAGGCGGAGCAACTCCTTCCTTCAATCACTCCGGCTGCTGCGAGAACCTGTGCACCATGACAGATTGCAGCGATGGGCTTATTGGCTTTAGCAAAATGGCGTACAATCTGAATCACCTTCTCATTTAGGCGGATGTATTCTGGTGCGCGCCCACCGGGGATTACAATGGCATCGTAATCTTCTGCCACCACTTCATCAAAAGTGGCATTGATGGCAAAGTTATGTCCCGGCTTTTCGCTGTATGTCTGGTCTCCTTCGAAGTCATGCACCGCCGTCCGAACCTTCTCACCAGCTTTTTTTCCGGGGCAGACGGCGTGGACGGTGTGTCCCACCATTAGAAGAGCCTGGAATGGTACCATCGCTTCATAATCTTCCACATAATCACCAACCAGCATCAAAATTTTCTTTGCGCTCATATTTATTTACCCCCTTTTTTATATTTTGGGAATTTGATTAAATCCCTGCGTAAATTGATAAGAAGAGAAATCCGTTTTTTCAATTTAAGGCCTATTTCCTTAGCACGTTCAACCATTCTTTATCATTCCGTTTTATATGTATTTCTCATAACTATTGTCACACAAAGGATAATGTGTTTCAAATGTAAAGATAAAAGCCGGAGCAACACAGTCTAGCTGAGGGTTATATTTGGCTTGGATTATTTATCAGATGCAATGAGATCTTTAACTATTTCTATAAGTTGCTGGTTGGAGAAGGGTTTTGATAAGAATCTATTGCCGGTTGACATTATAAATTCATTTATATTCCCTGAGATAAATATTATTCTTTTTACTAAATCTTGGTTTAGTTTTTGTACTTCTAGATAGAACCTATCTCCTTTCATTCGTGGCATTTCACAGTCAGAAATTATAACATGGTATTCACCCCGATTTACCTTTTCTAGGCCTTCGATTCCATCTTTTGCAATCTCCGCTTCAAACCCCTCTCCTTGTAGGATTGCCTTCATTAATAGGGCTAATATATCATCATCATCTACAATTAGAATTCTTTTCTTATTTGCCTCCTCTACCTTTTCTAAGGAGATTTCTGACCTTGGATGTTCTTTCTTCAAATCATCAAGCCTCCGAGTCACTCTATATTACCTTCCCAATTCGAGAGATAATGTTAGAGTGACGCTATAGATAATAAGCTCACGACATTACCTATCTTACATCGTTTATTAGATCGAGCCCCTTTTAGTGGAGCTAGAAGGTTTAAACTATAAGTCACATTGCACCTCCCCTCTTATCATATTATATTGGCGGTATGGAATCAAGTTTGATTTTTGAGAGAGAAAAAAGTCCAATCTTTTGGAAACATAGGGCTAAAGTTATAAGTTCTATTCACAATCTAAGATGCCCAGAGTCTTTTTTGACCGGGAATTTCGGTATAAAGTCATCAGATAAAATTGATACTTAACGCGATGTGTGTTAGCTTTGAATATTATGAAATCGAGAAGGCTTACGTACAATATAGAGACTGATTCCTTCGATAGGGAGCTCTTCGGGGAAATTGAATCTGGCTCTGAAGAAATAAAGAACCTCATCGAACGGGGCTCCCGTCTTCTGCCCAATTTCCGTTCTCTGGTTCTGGATTTATTTGGCAGCTTCTTTAAATACAATGTCCTTCTTCTTCCCCCGGAGAAGATAAAAAGAAGCGCGCTTATGAGCAGAAAACTTATTGAAAAGGCCATTTCAACCGAGGATTATAGAGACTTGAGAGAGGAAACGATTCTCGATGGCCTTAAGTCCGCTATCGCTACACTTACTCTAGGTGGAGAAATAATTAATTGGATAAAATCTGAAGATGGACCCTCGGAGAGATCGCTTATCAAGGAGTGGGAACTGGAGAGGGCTGAAGAGAATTACGAAGAACTAAAAGAGGAAGCAGAGACCTGGGAAGAGGTTGAAAAGAAGAAATCATCTAGGCCTCTTAAGGAGGGAAAGAAAAACATCCAATTTCAATTGCGGTCTCAAGAGATGGAACTCAAAGATTTGGAGAAGGAGCAGAAAGAGAGGCTTGAGAGGGTAGAGACACGGCTTCAGAACCTCGTCAGGGCTGGTTTAAAACAGGCCTCAGAGAGGGTTGAAGAGGTAGAGAGAGAGATTATGAGATGGGGTGCTTCAATGGGAGTGCCTCAGGAAAAGCCAATTGGAGAAAAGCTTGACCTTGCAGAGAAATTATTTAAAAACGAGAAGCTGAGGAGGCTTTCGCTCATGGTAGGAAGCCTCAAAGAAGAGATGCTCTCTTCGAGAAGAAGAGTCTGGTCAAAAAGAGGAAGCGAGGTCTACGAGGTTGCATTTGGAAGTGAAATAGGACGCATTATTCCGACTGAACTGGTTTCTCTGGGGCACAAGGCTCTAAGAAGGGACTTTCTAAAAAAATTCATTGAGGGAAGACTTCTTCAATACCATCTAAGGGAAGAAAGGGGCAGAGGTCCGCTTATCGTCTGTGTTGATGGAAGCTCTTCTATGCAGGGGGATAAAGAGATATGGGCAAAGGCCGTGTGTCTGAGTCTTCTTGAGATTGCAAAGAGGCAGAGAAGAAAGTTTGTTGTAATTGTGTTTTCTTCGGGGGAAACGCCGGTTCGGGTTTTCAATTCCGATGGGAAGAAGGGATGGGGAATGAAAGAGGAAGATATAATTGAGCTTGCCGGATATTTCCCCGGCGGAGGAACCAATTTTGAGTCCCCGCTCAATAGGGCATTAGAGTTTCTTCAGAAATCAAAGTTTAAGAGAGGAGATATTGTTTTTATTACAGATGGTGAGTGTGATGTAGGAGATGGATGGCTTAAAGCCTTTCTCCGTGAAAAAGATAGGCTCAAATTTCAGGTATTCTCAGTGCTCATTGATCTAACAGGTAGAGAAACGCTGGAGTCACTTAAGAAGTTCAGTGACAAGGCAACTGCTATATCAAGACTTGCATCTCAGGAGGCACGGGATATTTTTCTCAGTTTAGATTAACTGTGATGCAAGATACAGTATAAGCTAACTGTCTTTAGTATTGTGTAACAAATTATGTATACCTCTGTCTTGCGATAATAAGAGAGGATTATATAATTAACCCCCATGAGACCTACATGGGCTGAGATAAATCTCGATTCTCTAAAATCCAATTTTCTCCAGGTAAAGAGAATCATTGGAAATAGAGTTGGCGTCATTTCTATTGTAAAGGCCGACGCATACGGACATGGCGCAGTGTCTGTGTCTAAGGCGCTTATTGAATCTGGTTCCGATATGCTGGGGGTTGCAACGGTTGAAGAGGCTCTTGAGTTGAGGGAATCGTCTATTCGCGCTCCAATAGTTTTACTCGGTGGAATTCAACCAGAAGAGGCCGAAAGCGCGATAAAAAATGACCTAACCCCTTCGATATTTTCTCTTGCTTCTGCTCAGGCCATTAACAAATATGCCGAAAAGTCGGGTAAGGCAGTAAGATATCATCTCAAGGTTGATACGGGAATGAATAGACTGGGCGTGGATTCGGGCGAGATATGCGATTTCTTAAACCATATTTCGGATCTTAAAAATCTGGAGATGGAGGGGGTTTTTACACACTTTGCAAACGCCGACGGTGAGTCTAGGGATTATACATTAAATCAGATTTCAGTTTTTAGGGCTTTGCTTTCCCTCATAAATCAGTCTGGTTTTTATCCAAGGTACGTTCACTCGGCAAACAGCGCTGCGATACAGAGATTCTATGAGTCACACATGAATCTTGTCCGCCCGGGGATAATGCTCTACGGTTCAGGAGGGATTAAGGGCTGTGAACTCAGACCTGTGATGATTCTAAAGACGAAAATAATACAGATAAAGCGCATTCCTTCAGGAGCCTCTGTGAGCTATGGGGGGACATTCGTTGCAACGAGGCCGACGATTATTGCCACACTTCCTATAGGATACGCAGATGGATACATGAGAAGACTCTCGAACCGCGCAAGGGTTTCAGTAAGAGGGACCACCGCTCCTGTCATAGGAACTGTATGCATGGATTTAGCTATGATTGATGTAACGGAGGTGCCGGGGGTTGAGATCGGAGACGAAGTTGTAGTATTTGGAGATGAAAGGGTTTCAGTTGAAGACGTAGCTAGGTGGGCGGATACAATTCCCTATGAGATTCTATCTACAGTTGGAAAAAGGGTGCGCCGAGTCTATGTTTAGTGTCTTACCAAAATAGATATGGCTTTGTATCAGGAGTCTAAGATTTTACTTCCAAGATAATAGAAATCTGAAACTCTATAAAGTGAAAGGCCATCAAAATCTATTATTAGGAAAAAATATTTTTCTAGATTTTGTATCTACTTGGGGTTAAAGTTAAAAAGCATGTTCAAAATCCATGACAGGCTTAGCGGTGCCTTCTCGGTTTGTCTACTGCTTCTCTTGATTCTCAATCTGGATCTCTCATTTGGACAAGAGGAATTTGGCCTCGCCCCTGTTTTCAATGTCGAGCGTGATGTAGAGTCGCAGGAGGTAGATGCACTCGGTCCGTTTATAACATCAAAGAAAAGCGATAAAACATCCGAGTTTGGTCTTCGCCCGCTCTTCTATTGGACTCGAGATAAAGAAGACGACTCAGATGAATTTGATTTTGTATATCCTTTTACTACATACAGGAGAAATGGAAGTGACTGGAGAGTACAGTCTTTTTTTCATCTGATCTCTTATGAATCCGATAAAAAAGAGAGCGGTTTTAGGGAAAGACAGTTTACACTCTTTCCCATCATCTTTGCTAAGAGCGCTGAGGATAGAAAGGACAGCTACTTCGCCCTATTTCCCGTTTATGGACGACTGAAAAATAAGTTTTTAAAAGATGAGATCAATTTTTATCTCTTTCCGCTTTTTCTCCAGACCAGAAAGGGCGAGGCTGTTAATTATAGCCTTCTCTGGCCGATCTTTGGGTACTATACAGGAGGTGGTCAAAAGGGGTTTAGGTTCTGGCCTTTTTTTGGATATAGAAAGAGGGAGGGAATGCTTGATGAGAGATTTGCACTCTGGCCTATATATACATCTAAAGAAATGGTCTTTTACGGTGAGAAGATAGAGACGCTCTCAGTATTTCCTTTCTATTTCAGCCTCAATTCTCCAAATATAACTCAGAGGACTTACATAGGACCCCTATTTAGCCATCTAGTAGATAGAAAAAGAGGGATTGAAAGGTGGGATACCCCTTGGCCATTTATCAATTTCACAAGGGGGAAAAGGGAAGAAAATAGGGTTTTCCCATTCTATAAGAACGAGATGAATGGTGAGGACAAAGAGGGTTTCATTCTATGGCCACTATATAGATACTACACGCGTACATTTGCGGATTATACGAGAAAGAGGGATACGATTCTTTTCTTCCTCTACTCCGATATAAGGGACGAGCCAATTGTCGAAGGCGGAAGGGGTGGAAGAAGGATTGATGTCTGGCCGCTCTTTACATATAAAAGGGATAGAGAGGGAAATCGGAGCTTTCACTTTCTTTCAGTTCTCGAGCCGTTTCTTCCAAACAACGAAGGTATAGAGAAGAACTATTCGTCTTTTTGGCGGCTCTATCAGTGGAAGAAGTATAAAGATGGAAGGATCGTTTCATCTTTTCTCTGGAATACGTTTAGAGTCGAGACAGGAAAGGGCACTAAAAAATTCTATTTCCTGGGGGGACTCTTTGGTTATAGGTCTGATTCTCATAAAAAGAAGATAAAGTTATTTTACTTCCCAATTAATGTGTCTTCTGGGGACAGGGCTGTTGGGATAGGAGATGGTTCGGCTCGGAATAAAATCACTCAAGGGGGTGATTCGGCAAAATGAATGGCGTAACAGGGTTTTTTCAATCTACAGGGGAGATGATCAGGCTTTTTGTGGAGACCATCTATTGGTGTAAAGCGGCCTTTAGAAACCGGGACAAGGTATTTAGACAAATGGCAGAGGTTGGAAACTACACACTCCCTTTTGCCGCCCTTATATCTGTATTTGTCGGGGCCGCGCTGGCCCTTGAGACTGGGCCTCAGCTTGCCCTATTTGGGCTTGAACAAAATATCGGCGGGATTGTTGCAACAGGGATGCTAAGAGAACTCGGCCCCGTTATGACATCTATGCTTGTAGTGGGTCGCGTGGGTTCTGCAATGACCGCCGAGATTGCCTCAATGAGCGTTTATCAAGAGATAGATGCCCTTAAAACTATGGACATAAACCCCGTGCGCTTCCTTGTGATGCCCAGGTTTCTTGCAACGTTTATTACGCTTCCATTTCTGGTGATATACATGGATGTAATAGGAACATTTGGTGGTGCTGTGGTCTCAGCCGTAAATCATAAGATTAATGTTCCCTTCAGCATATATTACAGGAATGTCAAGCTATATATAGAGTTTGTAGATGTCCTCCACGGCTTAATTAAGGCTACTGTCTTTGGCGTAATGATTTCAATAGCGTGCTGCTACGTGGGTCTTAAAACAAGAGGAGGTCCAAGAGAGATAGGAACTTCAGTGACAAAAGCAGTAGTTCTGTCCTTTATTTTAATACTAGTTTTTGATTATTTTATCACTAGACTTTTAATCCTGCTCCACATAGGTTACCATTTTTAATATTGGTTTTATTATCCGAAGGCATATGCGTTATTTATTCTGCACTCCAACACAGTGGATAATATGAATTTAAGAACCGAAGATATAATAAACAGAGACGCTGAACCTAGCTACAGGCAGAATACGCCTGTAGAGGTAAAGATAATCAAGTTGAATAAATCCTTTGGGGGTAACCATGTCCTTAGGGATTTGGATTTGGAGGTCAAACCTAGCGAGACGCTAGTTGTTATAGGGAAGAGCGGGCAGGGAAAAAGTGTGCTCCTTCGACATATAATCGGGCTTGAAAAGCCGGATTCGGGGAAAATACTCATTAATGGAATGGACGTTAATGATCCGGAGGTAAGGAATAAATATAGGTTTGCTATGGTGTTTCAGTCTTCGGCACTTTTTAATTCTCTTACGGTTGGAGAAAACGTAAGTCTATACCTTAGAGAACACAGAATATTTAAAAATGAAGATGCCATAAGCAGAATCGTCTCACACACGCTTTCCATAGTGGGTCTTGAGGGAAAAGAAAATGTCATGCCCTCGGAGCTGAGTGGAGGTATGAAAAAAAGGGTGGCAATCGCCCGTGCCCTTGCAATGAATCCCGATCTTATTCTCTTTGATGAGCCTACATCAGAGCTTGATCCCATAACGGCCCAGACTATAGATGATGTGATGCTGAATCTTAGAAAACACGTTGAGGTTACGCAAATCATAGTAACACATGACATTGACCTGGCTCTCTATATTGCCGATAGGATTGCCGTACTCGATGAGGGGCGAATTGTAGAGATAGGTACTCCAAAAGAGATCGCCAAAAGTACAAATCGGCTTGTGAGGGAATTTATAGTACGTAGTTCGAAAGAGAAGAAGGAGGCAGATAGACATGAAAACAGAGGTTAAAGTAGGGATATTCTTCTTTGTGAGTTTAGCAATACTCCTTGTGATATTTGAGTTTGTTGCGGGGATTCCTTTATTTACAAAGGAGTACTTTCTAAAAACCTATTTCAAATCTATAGGCGAGCTTAACAAGGATAATCCTGTAAAGCTCAATGGTGTTGAGGTAGGAAAGGTTTCAGACATAAAGATAGTAAATGGGAAGATAGAGGTAACATTTAGGGTTAAAAATGGGACCCCTATCAAAACGGATTCTGTGGCAAGTATAAAACTTACGAGTTTTGTTGGTATAAGTTACGTTAACCTGTCATTCGGCTCTCCCCAGGCTCCAATTGCCCCTCCGGGAAGTGTTCTTCCTAGCCAAGAGCCTGCGGATTTAAACGATATACTCTCCAGGGTAGAGTCCACAGTAAACTCATTCCAGTCTGTTTTCACTGAAAATAAGGATAAGATAAACAGCGTATTGGGTAGTCTTGATACTGTGCTCTCTCAAGCCGCAAGCGGTCGGGGTACTATAGGGAAGTTGCTCAAAGACGATTCTCTATATAATCAAGCGAAAGATACACTTGCCAGTCTTAATCAAGTCTCTAACAGCATAAATAATGGTAAGGGTACTCTAGGGAAACTCGTGAAAGATGAAACACTCTATAATAATACAAAAGAGACAATGGCAAATCTCGGACAGCTGGCAAAGAAGATGAATAATTCCCAGGGGACATTTGGAAAACTGCTAAATGACCAGACCTTATATGATCGAGCTACTGAAGCAACCACAAGCCTGAACTCGGTACTTAAAAAGATAGATAGAGGGCAAGGAACATTTGGCAAGCTTGTAAATGATGACTCGCTCTACCGTGATGCAAAAAATACAGTCAAGCAAGTACAAAAGGGGGTTGAGGCACAGGAGGATTTAGCTCCTCTCCAGACGCTTTCGACCGCATTTGGAATTCTCACGGTGTTTTAAGGGAGTTTTAGATAGGGACAAACACCATTTGCTCCCTACTGAAATCGATGGATTAGCAGACTTATGGAATTTAACTCTATCCCTCTCTCGAAAATAGATTTTAGCGATGAGACATTTTTTGTGGGTTCAGTTGGGGATATATCGCCATTAATAAATTCAATTAAAGGATTGGGACTTATAAATTTGCCGATTCTAAGGGAAAAAGGAGAGAAATATCAGATTATATGCGGGCGAAGAAGGCTCAATGCATGCAGGGAATTAATGCTCGATGAGGTTCTTTCGAAGGTCTATGGGTGGAATGAAATATCCAATGAGGAGTGCTTAGAGATTATATTCAATGAGAACCGAAATAGATTCAGCGATATGGAGAAGGCAGAACTAATTTTGAAATTTAGAGAGCTATGTAGTCTCACAGAGAGCGAACTTATAAAAAGAGTGCTCCCATGTATTGGAATTTCTCCGTCTCTTAAGAACTTAAAAAGGTATATGAGACTTGCCGGATTAGAAAGAGAGATAAAAGATGCCTTTTACTCTCAGAGAATCACAATAGAACAGGCTCTTGTCCTGAGCGAATTGGAAGGCTTTGCGAGGGTCGAAATACTGAGAAAGGTACTACTTAGATTTAAATTGAATATAAATGAAACGAGAGAGGCTGTAAGAGAGATTCAAGAAATAGGGCTTAGGGACAAAAAGGGCATTAGTGAGACAATTGATGAGATCTTATCAAAAGTCGGTCATGGGGAAATAAAGAGTGATTCTTTTAGGCGTGAACTTAAGTCAATGAGGTATCCACTTCTCTCTAAAATTGAGGGGGAATTTAGAGATTGTTTAAAATGTTTAAATCTGCCAAAAGAAGTGGCAATTCATTACCCTCCATTCTTTGAAGGGAATTATATTGAAATCAGGATTAAAGTGGAGAGTGCAGAGAGAATCTCTCAAATCCTTTCTTATCTCATTTCGGTTGTTGAGATAGGATTGATAGACAGGCTTATGGGCATAGTAAGGGAGGGTCGAGCATAGAAGGCGATTTTAATCTATCTTCTTCCTATCTTCTTTACATATTCATCGAGGTCGTAAGGCGGAGTCCAGTTATCGTCTATGTAAATTAGAAGCTCTTGTCCCGGATGGATGGTATTTTGATGTTTAATTACATCTGCATTCCAGCTATAGATTTTATACCACTCCCTGGCATTAAGCAGGTAATATGCCGCAAGCAGGTGTAGGTCTTCTCCTCTTTTCACCGTATGTACGATAATATGTTTTCCGGGCTCAGGTGAGAGTCCTTGTGCGTTTAGAGGGGGTGATGTAAGAAGGGTGAAAAAAAGTACCAACACTTGTAAGATTCTCATAACTCTATACCTCTTTGAATAATGAAGATTTTACGGCTATAATTCTACTCCCTTTCTTAGGGAAAACAAACCAGATGGTTCATTTCTGTACAACTTGACCTCTTTGGGGATGGTGATGAGAGGGGTTTTGTAACGTCGTTTATCGCATCGTTTGGATAGGGACTCGCATCTAATGGTTTAAAAGGAGATTTTCAATATGACAGATGAGCAGATGGACGTTTTGAGTTTAACGATTGTGTTCTTGATGCTTGCGCTGGTCATTAGGATAGCAGTTTTTCTGAGATAGAATAATTAGGTATGAGGGCTGTAGCTCAGAGGGTAAAAGAGGCACGGGTCGAAGTAGAAGGAGAGGTAGTAGGCAAAATCGGAGGTGGGATTCTTCTGCTTCTCGGAGTTAAAAAAGACGATACTGAGGACGATGTCAAGTACTTGTCTGAGAAGGTTTTGGGATTGAGGATATTTGATGATGATGCCGGAAAGATGAATCTTTCTATTTTGGATGTGCAAGGAGAGGTTCTGGTTATCTCTCAATTCACACTCTATGGTGATTGCCGAAAGGGAAGGCGCCCATCATTTGATGAGGCTGCTCCGCCTGATGTGGCTGAAGGGCTCTATCGCCTTTTTGTAGAGAAAATAAAAAAGAGCGGAATCAATGTCCAAACGGGGAGATTCCGCGCCATTATGGATATACATCTTGTCAATTCGGGGCCTGTGACGATTTTACTAGATAGTAGAAAATTGTTTTAGCGTGACAATTAGAATCTTTTATTCGGGGTGTTATAAAACAGGGCTACCAAATACATTGTAGCAATTCGTAGGCTTTGTCAACTGCCTGTCTAGAGGAGTTTATCCACTTACCAATATCTCTCTAAGATGATCTTTCAACATATCTGCTTTGTGGTTGATTTTTAGGGTTCCATTGCTATATTTTAGATAATGGAGAAGGTTATATGTCAGAATCCAAGGGCATATAGGGATTTTTTTTTAGAGGAAAAATACGAGGCTGGAATTGAGCTTGAGGGTTCTGAGGTTAAATCCCTTCGCAATGGACAGGCGAGCATTAAAGAGAGCTTTGCGATGATTCAAGATGGCCAAGTGTTTCTCATTAATGGTTATATAGCCCCATACCCAGGGGCAAATAGATTTAACCATGATCCAAGAAGGGAGAGAAAACTCCTTCTCCATAGGCGGGAGATCAACCGCCTGATCGGAAAGACGAGGATTAAAGGCTATACTTTGGTTCCTGTGAGGGTCTATTTTAAAAATAGACGTGCCAAGGTTGAGTTGGCGTTAGCAAAGGGAAAGAAGGCCTATGACAGGCGTGAGGACATTAAACGTCGCGAGGCCCAAAGGGAAATAGATAAGGCATTAAAGAAGCGCTATTAGTCCATTTATCGGGTATAATAAATAAGGTCTTTGACAAGTGGGGGCGACATGGCTTCGACGGAGAATGGGACAGCCTAGGCGGCATGCCGAGTTTCTGTTAACTCGTAAAACTGACAGAGCACCAAATAAGTGCCGAACCAATTAATGCACTCGCTGCCTAATTAGAGCAGCGGCGTCTCCGAGAACCTCGCCCGTTGGGTTTTTATGAGACGTGAGAAAGACGGGCTGGTCTGCGGGTAGTGCCTAGGATACCTGTGGATGAAACAACTTCCCAGGCTGGCAGTGGGAGTCCTGCCTATCGGATATTTCACTGCGAGATTTAAAAGATAGGATAAGCATGTAGATGCCGGGTGAAGCCCTTCTTCGGACCTGGGTTCGATTCCCAGCGCCTCCACCAGGATTGAATATTTATCCTAATTACTTGATTTTAGTCCTTCTCTTTATAAAATTAGACCTATAGCCGTTATAAATGTCTTGTCAGTTAAATAGACTTATGTAACCTATTTACCTCGTTAGCTGCGTATATATTATTTAAGTATATGGAGAAATAGATAATGAAACTTATTGTAAATGAGAGAGACTTGAGCGTATTTAAACGGTGGGCAAGTCGCGTTTATCCGCGAGAGGTCTACGGTATTATGCTTGGAAAAAAGCTTAAGAACATATACAAGGTCTTAAAGATTGTTATCCCCCCAATTGTAGAGGCCACTTATGATTATGTAATACCTGACTATACCGAGATTGATAAGATTGTCGCCTCAAGTGGGCTTCAGTATATAGGTGCAATTCACTCTCATCCCCAGGCTCCACCTACATTGTCTTCCCATGACTATCAGTACTGGAACGGTAAGGATAAGGTTCTCGGAATCTTGAGTGTCCGAAGGCGGAACGCTTATAAAGTCACAGAGCTTATGTTCTGGCAGAAGAACTCATCGCTTCCGGTTAAATTTAAGACCTTTAATTTCAAAAGGACCAACGGTCTTGTCAAGGAAATTGAGAAGCCGTGATTAGGGAGATTGTGTTGGCTACCAAAAATGGAGGGAAAATAGAGGAGCTTACTTTCCTCCTCAGGGGTGTGTTTGAGAAAATAATAACCCTTAGAGACCTCGGTTCGGTGCCGGATATAATTGAGGATGGAGATACATTCACAGAGAATGCGCTAAAAAAAGCCCGCTCTATTTCAGAGCTTACACAAAAGCCCGCACTAGCGGATGATTCTGGATTAGAGGTTGAGGCCCTTGGAGGGCGTCCGGGGATATTCTCATCGAGATACGCTGGTGAAGGGGTAGGAGATAAAGAGAATATAGATAAACTCCTTCGTGAACTCAGTGGTATTAATAATAGAAATGGAAGGTTTGTCTGCAGCCTTGCCCTTGTGTCGCCAGATGGAAAGGAGATTGTTGTAGAGGGAAGGTGTGAGGGGATTATAATAGATAAACCAAGAGGAAAAGGCGGATTCGGTTACGATCCTATTTTTTTTATTCCCGGGATCAATAAGACATTTGCCGAACTTAGTTTGGAAGAAAAAAACCGAATAAGCCACAGAGCGCGTGCGGTAAGGGCGCTTGTTAACCGGATAAGGGAGCAGGGGTATTATTATGTCTAATCGTCAAATGGATGGATCAACAACCGATGGTGTACCCATTGCTCCTTCATTGGAGCCGACTCTCAATGCAGCACACGTTCCACATCATACTGTATTTGTTGATAGGCGTGTTGTACAAATCACCTTGATAGCCCTATTAATTGGACTTGCCGCGGGTCTAATTGCACAGGGTCTTGTGAGGTTAATCGGTCTTATTACTAATCTGGCCTTCTATGGTCGTTTCTCGACTGAGTTTGTTTCACCCGCGGACAACCACCTTGGAATTTTTGTAATAATAGTGCCTGTGATAGGCGGCATCATTGTTGGACTGATGGCGCGATACGGATCTAAAGGAATTCGTGGGCACGGGATTCCTGAGGCAATGGAGCAGGTGC
The DNA here is from genome assembly GCA_964389705.1 of uncultured Spirochaetia bacterium. GTDB lineage: Bacteria > Desulfobacterota_D > UBA1144 > Nemesobacterales > CSP1-2 > PSLL01. Next base: position 5,848 of record CAYMEO010000046.1, on the reverse strand, counting down.
TAATCAACCAGAGTCGGATTCAACCGCGCCTGACATTTCTAAAACCACTATCAGCGGCTATTGCAATTGGTACAGGCGGGCCGTTTGGTGCTGAGGGACCAATTATCGCAACGGGTGGCGCATTTGGATCGCTTGTAGGTCAGATACTCAAGACAACTGCAGATGAACGCAAGACCCTTCTTGCGGCTGGGGCTGCGGCTGGTATGTCTGCGACATTTGGAAGCCCTGTTTCGGCGGTCTTACTTGCAATTGAACTCCTATTGTTTGAATTTCGGCCCCGCTCTTTTATCCCGGTAGCCCTTGCCAGCACTGCCGCTGCTGCCGTACGTATGGTGTTTATTGGCGCAGTACCGATCTTCCCAATGCCTGACTTGACACAACCAGGTGGGGTGGCTCTTGCCTCTTATATGGTTCTCGGGGCTATTGTCGGTATTGCCTCCGTTTATGTTACACATGTCGTCTATGCCGTCGAGGACGCATTTGATCGGCTTCCAGTACACTGGATGTGGTGGCCTGCGTTGGGAGCAATCGCAGTGGGAGTTATTGGGTATTGGGTTCCACATACATTAGGAGTCGGCTATGACAACATTGTCCATATACTCTCAGGTACGTTTACGGGTCGTGCACTTATTATTCTGTTTGTATTTAAATTCATCTCCTGGGCCATATCACTTGGAAGCGGTACATCAGGAGGAACCCTTGCACCGTTATTTACAATAGGAGGTGGTCTTGGAGCGGCACTCGGAGAGGCAGTTATACTGCTTTTTCCCGGTATAGGGCTTGACATACGTATAGCGGCTTTAGTTGGTATGGCTTCTATGTTTGCTGGGGCGTCCAGGGCGCTCCTTGCTTCGGTGGTATTTGCATTTGAGACCACATTGCAACCGCTTGGTCTTCTTCCTCTTCTTGGAGGGTGCACCGCCGCATATCTTGTATCAAGTCTGCTTATGAAGCATACAATTATGACGGAAAAGATCGCCAGGCGCGGAGTCTACGTACCCATCGAATACTCTGCCGATCTTCTCTCTCAGGCCTTGGTTCGAGATTATGCAACTTATCAAGTTGTCTCTCTTAAGGGGGATTCTACAGTTGACGAGATTCGTTCATGGATTGCCTCAGGTGCCCCAGGGAGTAGTCATCAGGGTTTTCCCGTGCTCGATGATAGAGGTAATCTGATAGGGATTGTGACCAAGCGCGATCTATTTAATTCGGATAGCTCAAATACAAAACTCGTATGTGAACTTATAAGACGGCCGCCTGCGATTGTTTATGAGGATAACACGCTTCGTGAGGCGGCAGACTTAATGGTTGAGGAGGGGGTTGGGCGTCTGCCTGTTGTTTCACGCCTAAATCCTCGTAGGGTCGTCGCTATGATATCTCGGAGCGATATTCTATCGGCGCATCGCAGGCGGATTGAAGAGGCATACAGGGCAGATAAGAGTATTCGCCTATCGTGGCGTATTTGGGGGCGCAGTCAATTTAGGGATAAAGGGTCCTAATATTGAGGACCCTTAGGATATTATTTATAATACTCTTATAGCTTCATCTTCCACTGTTAACTTCGGAGTTGATTTTTCTTAAGATTTCAGGGGGAACCTTTGGTGAAGAAGACCAAATTTATATTTGTTACAGGTGGTGTAATGTCTTCCCTTGGAAAAGGGCTTGCTGCTGCATCAATTGGCGCCCTTCTTGAAAGCCGAGGATTAAGGGTGACGCTTCAGAAACTCGACCCATACATAAATGTTGACCCTGGTACTATGGATCCGTTTCAACACGGGGAGGTTTATGTGACTGATGACGGCGCAGAAACCGATTTGGACCTCGGACACTACCAGCGTTTTACACATTCTAATCTCACGAAGAGAAATAACTGTACGACGGGAAAGATTTATCACTCCGTAATATCCAAAGAAAGGCGTGGGGAGTATCTTGGACAGACAGTTCAGGTAATTCCACACATTACAGATGAGATAAAGTCCTGCATCTTAGATGTAGCCGACGGCAATGATGTGGTTATAGTGGAGATTGGTGGAACTGTAGGAGACATTGAAAGCCTTCCGTTTCTTGAAGCGGTAAGACAATTGAGGGTTGATCTGGGAAAGGAAAATACGCTGTTTGTTCATCTCACTTATGTTCCATATGTTGCCCCTGCGGGTGAGCTAAAAACAAAGCCCACTCAGCACTCCGTCAAGGATTTGCTCCAAATAGGGATTCAGCCTGACATTATTCTTTGTCGTACGGATAGGTTCCTTCCAAAGGAAATCAAGGCGAAGGTTGCACTTTTTTGTAATGTCAAGATTGAGGCCGTTATAACGGCAAAGGATGTTGAGACCATATATGAGGTTCCAATTATATTTCACAAAGAGGGGCTTGATGAAATTGTAGTCGAGTCGCTCAATATGTGGACAAGAAGGCCGGATATAACACATTGGGAGGCGATTGTAGATAGGTTTAAAAATCCTAAATCGGATGTAACCATAGGTGTTGTGGGGAAATACGTGAGTCTTAAAGACTCATATAAAAGCCTGCATGAAGCGTTGGCCCACGGCGGGATGGCGAATGACTCTAAGGTGAATATAAAATACGTGGATTCTGAGGAGATTGAACACAAGGGCGCAGAGGCATTTTTAGGGGATGTTCATGGCATTCTCGTCCCTGGTGGATTTGGGAGGCGCGGGCTTGAGGGAAAGATTCAGGCAGTAAACTTTGCAAGAGAGCGCAAGGTGCCATTTTTTGGAATATGTCTCGGAATGCAGATGGCTACGGTTGAGTTTGCAAGGAATGTATGTGGACTTGTGGGTGCGCATACAAGCGAGTTTTCTCCTGATAATCCTCATCCTGTCGTAGACCTCATGGAAAGCCAGAGGGCGATTAGGGATAAAGGCGCAACTATGCGTCTCGGTGCTTACCCCTGTGTAATTAAGAGGGGAACTTTGGCATATAGTGCTTACAAGATGGATGAAATCTCTGAGCGCCACAGACATAGATATGAGATTAATAACCGATACCGTGAGATATTTGAGAAAAACGGCCTGGTGTTAAGTGGTCTTTCGCCTGACGGGGAGCTTGTAGAGATAATCGAAATAGAAAACCATCCTTGGTTCTTGGGATGTCAGTTCCATCCGGAGTTTAAGTCCACTCCACTAAACCCACATCCGCTTTTTAGGGATTTTATAAAGGTAGCGATAGAATATAAATCTTCTCTTGCGGTTTAATATATACATGACAAGACTTTCTCAGATAGATCAAGAGGCGTCTTTGGAAACATCATTGACCCTCACAGGTCGTCTGAGGAGCTTTAGGTGTGCAATTAGGGGTATTACGGTGATGGTACAATCGCAGCGTAACGCGTGGATTCACGCGATAGCCACGTGTATTGTGTGTGCTGCCGGGGCATTCTTCGGCCTCTCAAGATCGGAGTGGTGCTGGATTGTACTTGCAATCGTGGTTGTGTGGATGGCTGAAGCCCTTAATACCGCATTTGAACTCCTTGCCGATTTTGCGTCGCCGACCTTTCATCCAATAGCGGGTAAAGCCAAAGATGTCGCAGCAGGTGCTGTCTTAATTGCTGCCCTGGGGGCCACTGTGATTGGTATTCTAATCATGGGACCGCATATCATTACTCTCTTCCGAAAGTAGGTAGTCGAATCTAATAAGGTATACAAATCAAACCTCAATTGGTTTTTAATTTCTTGCTAGATTCGTATTACAATTGCCCGCTTTTCAAGTTATATTATGAGTTGTATTTATAAGTCCACCTCTCTATTTTAGAATATTTGGATCTATGATTAAAAGAATCCCTAAGATTAATGAAGTCGTTGTTTTTAGAAAGAGAAGTGAACCTACTTTTGGAGTTATGACAGAGTCTATGGGGGAAAGGGTTTCGATGTTTTCTGAAGAGGGAAAGGATGTCGAAGTGGATTTTGGGAAAATAGTCCTTTCTACAGGAATTAAATTCAACAATGAGCTGACCCAGTCTGAGAAAAAGTTGAAACTCAGAGAACTCAGAAAGGGGCTTGAGGAAAAACGAAGTGTGGTGGATTTAAAAACCCTATGGGAATGCGTTTTTGATGCCGGTAGGGAATTGACATTAGAAGAGCTCGTTGAGCTTTATTTAGGGGATAATTCGTGTGATGAGGATGCTCTTATACTTTTTTGGGCTATAGAAAAAGACGACCTGTATTTTAAGAGAGGAGAGGGAGGATATATACCTAGGTTACCGAAAGAGGTTGATGAAATACGCCTCCGCAAAGAGGCGGAAAAGAGAAAATCACTTGAGCGTAGGGCCGCAATAAAATGGGCAAAGGACATTATTGAAAATCACGAGGCTATAGAGCAGGGGGTTAATTTTACGAATTATATAGAGCTTATTAAGGGCTATGTAATTCATCTGGATAAATTTGAAAGGGCATCTGAAGCCAAATCATTTATGTCTGAGGTGGGAATAAGAGATGTGGAGGGCGCGGTTGAATTCCTCATTAAATCCGGGAGCTGGAGAGAGGATGAAGACCCGCTCTTTAGGAGGCTTGGCCTCAAAGAGGAGTTCTCTAAAAGGGTTCTCGAGGAAGCTAGGAAGATTATCGAGGGGCCAGACCCTGAGGATGGGGTAGAGGACCTTACAAACCTCGATGCCTATTCTGTAGATGACGAAACTACAGAAGATATAGACGATGCCATTTCAATCCACGAATCTCCAGATGGCATTGTGATAGGGATTCATATTGCAAATGTTGCGAGCTTCATTCCTAAGTGGAGTCTTCTAGATGAAGAGGCATCGAGACGTGGAGAGACGATATACCTTCCTGAAGGGCATGTCCATATGTTTCCGCCTGAATTGATAAAGAATAAGCTAAGCCTCTTTAGTGGAAAGCCCAAGCTTGCACTCTCTCTTCTGGTTTTATTTGATGAAAGGTTAAATATAAAGAGCTACAGATTCACTAAATCGAGGATTTGTGTAAGAAAGAACCTCACCTACGATGAAGCTGAAGAGTTTCTCTATAAAATTCCGCTTGGACCGAATCTAATTGAGATAGCCCTTGATCGTAGAAAGAGAAGGATAGAGGCTGGGGCTTTTATTGCCCATCTTCCCGATCTGAAGATCAGACTTGTTGAAGGCGGTCAAATCGAGATAAGAAAGGTCTATATGAATACTGTCGCGCATACGGTCGTTTCCGAGTTTATGATTCTTATGAATTGGCTCTCCGGGAGATTCTTTAAGGAAAGGGGGATACCGGCGATATTCCGTTCCCAGTCGGAGCCTGTCTCAGAAGAGGCTAGGGCTTTAGATGAGAACGATCCTTTGTTTCCAATAAAGGCCATAAGGTTTCTTAAACCCGCAAGGATTGGACTCTCCCCCGAGCCTCATCTTCCACTTGGTCTCGATGTTTACGTCCAGGTAACCTCACCGATAAGGAGGTATCTCGACATGATTCTGCAAAAGCAGATCATCGGAGAATTGGAAGGACAGGGGGCTATTTATACAGACGAGGAGCTTGAGAGATTGTATCCACAGGTTGAAGTTGGAATACGTGAAAAGAAGATGATTGAAAGGGCAAGGGAGAGATACTGGCTTCTAAAATACTTGAAAGGTCTTGAGGGAAGGGAGGTTACGGGTATAGTCAGTTCTTTAAGGGAAACTGGGATGTCCGTTTATCTTCCGGAATACATGATTGAGGTACCTGTCTCTCTGACATCTGGTATGGCTCTAAGAGAAGGGGATAAAGTTAAACTCACGATCGAGCGGGTTGATCCTCTTAGGAGGAAGATCGTTTTAATTCCTAGGTCTGTCTAGTCGCTGAATAGGTTCAGAAAGATATGAGACAAGAATAGATTAGAAGAGGGGTAAAAT
>CAYMEO010000045.1:0-21927 GCA_964389705.1 uncultured Spirochaetia bacterium | reverse complement strand
GTATTAGTTGGATATCTAAACTCAACATCGAACTCACAACCTATGCCATCCGGAGATTCCCTGAGCGAGAAAGACCCTAAACATACTGCTGTCTTTCATATAGTCATAGACCCTCTTTGCCACTTCTTCGTCCCTAAAGACCCCAAAGACTGTAGAACCGCTTCCGGTCATTGACGCCGCCTCCACCTCCATGCCAAGCAGCCTATTTTTCAGTGATCTTATCTCCGGATAAAGATGCATAGCCGCTTTTTCTAAATCATTCATTAATGGAAATCGCCCATCTTTAAAAAGAGAGATTGTATCCTCAATATTTGTCCTTATTGAATCTCCCTTTGCTATCTCATCCCAGAATTCATAAATCCTCTTTGTCGAGGTTCCAAACCCGGGGTTTAAAAGAACATAGTAAAAGAGAGGGAAGTCTCTTATAATGGTTACTTTATCTCCTATTCCCTCAATCACGGCGCTTTGGCAATTGATAAAGAGTGCAACGTCTGCTCCAATTTTGGGTGCAAATTCGATGAGCTCATTTTCACTAAATTCTTTTGTAATCCTATTCATACCCACTAGAACCGCTGCGGCATTGCTACTTCCACCCCCGAGCCCAGCGCCAAGTGGAATTCTCTTCTTTATAGAAAGCCTTACATTGAGATCTAGCCCACTTTCTTTTAGAAAGACCTCAACCGCCTTCCAGGCGAGATTCTCATTTCCTCTTGGAATTTCAAGTCCCGTAGATTCAATTCTAATTCCTTTTCCATCCTCTATATCAATCTTTACCTCATCAAACAGGTTTATGGGTTGCACAATTGACCTGATTTCGTGATACCCGTCGGGTCTCTTCCCAAGGACTTCAAGGGTTAGATTGATCTTGGCTGGCGAAAGGAGAGTGATAGAGTTCATTTACCTGATCTCTCAGTCGAAAAATCCATAAGGAGCTTAATACCTCCAATATTGCCCTCGGCCTTTTGGAGCCTATCGTCCCCTTGTTGAAATGTGAAATTAACCAGTATATTGAAATCCTTATCGGCAGGTTTCCCTTTTTTGAGATTGTATTTGTATACAAGCCTTGATGTATGATCGGAATTCTCTATGTTAAAAGGTCTGCCCAGAACATTGAGGATGAATTGCTTTTTTGGAATCTCCATTGAGCTGCCCTCAAATTTCGAGGTTGCGCTGCGCCTGAGCTTGCTTATTTGAGAATATCCCATTGATTTGAACATCTTAATAAGCAGCGGCTTTGACACAAATTCAAGAAATCGCTCTGGAAATCTGACCTCACGGAGTTTATCGTCCCTCTGAAAGAGCATTACAACGGGTATATCAAAATCCCCTTTTTCATCCTTTGGGCCTGGATACTGTTTTTCAAATATGTATCTCCATAGCCTGCCCCGGTCTATTTCTTCTTCAGATGTTGGACCGAGCTCTATAAGCCATATAATGTCTCCAGTAAGAAGAACAGGCTTTAGAAATACAATTGTAAGCCCGTTTTTGTCACTGATCTCAAAATAATTCTCAAACTTAGATAACTGTCCTCTAACCTCTAAGAGGTGCAAATACACGCACCCGGTAATTGAGATTAAGAGAGATGTAACCCCTAGATAAATAGCCCCCCACTTTAATTTCATATATAATCTCGGCATCGAATCTTTCATTGATTTTTCCTATAATTAGGATATATTATACAATAGACATTGGTTGCATCCGGCCGGAGGGATTAATCCTATAGTTTACCCTATATATCTAATCATAACTGCTTTAGTTTTTTAGATTTTTTAATCTTGAAACCAGCATCTGAATGATTAGTTTAGTACTGTAGGGGTAGAAGAATCGGCAGACTGGATATAAAAGGGTTCTCTCATAATATTTTTCACTAAAGAGAATCCAATTTTGCCCAATTTTAATCTAATAGGAGGAAAAGTAAAAAGGTGAAGGAATGGAAGTAAAAAACATAGATTTTGAAGAAATGGATTTAGAGCCAAGCGAGTTTGGAGATTTTACTCAAGTGGGGGAGTTTGAGGAATTTATTCCAATAGATGAAGAGCCTCGGATTGAAGAATCAGAGTCCCCCGATGTTGAAGAGGAAGAGTACTGGGCTCCTGAAGAGCAGCTCAGACTACTTTCTGCCTACTTTAAGGATATGTCTCATGAGTCTCTCCTTAAACCCGAAGACGAAGTAAGGCTCTCGGCGGAGATAAAAAAGTGTGAGGCAAGAGCAAAAGAGATAAAGGCAATTCTTGATAAGACTAGCAGCGGCAAGAATAGAGAAAAAGAAAGGCGGATAAAGAGGCTAAATGCACTTATGAAGGCCTATCTAGAGAAGGCAAAGGAGCTCAAGGGCAGGTTTGTAAAGGCGAATCTGCGCCTGGTTGTGAGCATGGCAAAGAAGTATATGGGCCGAGACCTTCCGCTTGCAGACCTTGTTCAAGAAGGAAACGCCGGGTTGATGAGGGCGGTGGAGAAGTTTGACCATACAAAGGGATATAAGTTTTCAACCTACGCCTCGTGGTGGATACATCAGGCGATGTCAAGAGCGCTTTTAGACCAGACAAGAACAATCAGGGTTCCCGTATACCTGCTTGAACAGTCGAGTAAGGTGTTCAGGGTAAGCGCCATGCTCCGCAAGGAGTTAGAGAGAAAACCCACCCCTGAGGAGATTGCCAAGAGGTCGGGAACTCCTCTTGAGGTAGTAAAGCGGATTCTTAATGTAAAAAATGATGTGGTTCATCTCGACTCTCCTATACCAAACGGAGAGGGAACAACGTTTCTCGATTTTGTCCCCGATGAGGACTCACCAGCATCGGACTCCATAATAGCAAAGGAGGCGCTTACAAAGAGGATAAAAGAGGCCCTCTCGAAGCTCACCCCAAGAGAAGAGGAGATAATCAGGTTGAGGTTTGGAATAGACCAGGATACCACATATACACTCGATGAGATTGGAAAGAGATTTAATCTTACACGCGAGCGGATAAGGCAGATTGAAAGAAGTGCGCTCCAGAAGCTCGCAGAGGCAGACACAGAAGAGGTTCTAAAGAGCTTTCTCGAATAGACAACTAGTTCAAACAATACTCCTTAACGAATCCTTATACTGATACTATTCATCTAATAAATAAAACATTATCCACCCTTCTTTGGCAGTGGGAGCCTTCCCATTACGGGAGACTCCCACTTTTTATTTGTAGCCTTTCTTAGCGTATTTCACTTGAATAGAGTACGGCCTTATGGATTCCCACTTAATGCGTGCGGGAATGACAGTTCTATTCCATTGTCATACCCGAATTCTTTATCGGGTATCCATGAGGTATGCCCTTGTACCGATCTTTACATTGAAATGCTGATTTTGTAGGGGCGTACTGCGGTACGCCCTTTGCCGGATTAGGGCGAACACAAGTATTATTTCGAGCCGCCTTACCTCATCCGCAGTGTGGATGAGGAGGAAATAAACAGTGTGCGAGCAATGGGAATAAGAGGTTCGCCCCTACCTGTTAATCAGAGTTCTTCACACAATCGAGAAGCAAACTCGTCCTCAAGACGGCTACGGTTGTTTGTGTGGTCCGCTATCCTTCTGTTAGAACCTTGTTTTTCTCAAACAAAGTTAGTTGTTTCATCTATCTTAGACTCTAAAATAGAAGGACTAGATTCACAACGGATTACAGCTAAGACCTATAGAAAGCTTATCGTCCTTTCGCTACGCTCGAAGGCAAGCCCTTCCCCTTCGCAGGGCTCAGGGTCGAAGGCAAGCCTTGAAACTCAAACAGTTTGGGAGCATTAAAAGCTAAAGAAAACTCTCTTATTCGTCTTTCCGCTAATTTTACATATTCTTCGTTTATGTCGTATCCCACATAATGCCGCTTTGTTTTTACTGCTGCAATTGCTGTCTGTCCGCTTCCCATAAATGGGTCCAGAACAACTTCTTCCTCAAAAGTGTAAAGCTGTATTAGCCTATAAGGTAACTCTACTGGAAAAGGAGCGGGGTGCCCAACCTTTGTTGCCGGCTCCGCAGCAAATGTCCAAACACTTTTGGTAAATTCAAGGAATTCCTTCTTAGAAATTGTACTTTTTCTCCCTAGATTTCTTCTGGTAAACATACCCTTGGAGAAGACTAGAATATATTCATGGACGTCTCTCAAAGTTGGATTTTTAGCGGAAAGCCAGCTCCCCCATGCAGTTGAGGGACTTCCGCTTGAGGCTTTATTCCAGATAATCTCGCCTCTCATTAAAAACCCCAGGTCAATCATATCTTCAATGATAAAAGCATGAAGAGGAATATACGGCTTCCTTCCAAGATTAGCGATATTGATGCATGCTCTTCCCCCAGGAACAAGTACCCTTTTAACCTCGCTCCATACCCTTTTTAAAAGTGCTCTATAATTGTTTAAGGTAAGATTCTCATCATACTCCTTTCCTACATTATAGGGGGGAGAGGTAACCATCAAATGAACGCTCGTCTCGGCTAATTCTTCCATTCGTTCGCTTGACTTGCAAAAAATTTTATCCAAAGATTCAGATGGAATAGGATTTTCTATGTATTTGACCAGTTCCTCTTTAGGTAGTCCCTCATATAACCTACTTGTGTAGAAAGGAGTAGAATCATGACCTATTCTTCCCGGAGACCCAAAAGAACTTGTTTTAGTTCCCTTTCTTCTTTTATCAAACTCCATTTAATCCTCCGCCCAAAGATCAACCCATCTCTTATAAGAAGCAAAATCTATTTTTGCTTTTTGCCAGTTTATTACAATATTCTTGCTCCCTTTAGCCTCAGTTAAACTCGATAATGCTCCTTTTGTAATTTCAACACCTCTTGGATTTGTCCCTGCTTTGGGAAGTTTAATATAATTTTGTCTGCCTATTTTATCAAAAAGCTCTTTCTGAACTTCCAAAGGGATGTAGTAAAATCCTCCAGAACTATTCCAATCAATTTGAACAAGCAAAATATCACAGCGAGGATAATAGCTATTCAGAAATTCCTTTGCTTTTTGAGCGTCAACAGTCCATATTAGTTTAACACCACTAAAACCTTTACCTGAAATTGTCTTAATAGATATGGGTTCTCTAAATAATTTTACATCTACTTCTGGCTCAGTTATGGGAATTTCGGTTTCAACATTTTCTTCGCCGAACTTATAAATAAGCAAGGCAACGATTATCCTTTCACGAACCGAACCAACCTCCATCCCAATCTTTCCCGCCCTCGAACTTTCCAATTCTGCAAGTTGGAACAAATAGGGCAAACGCCTTTTAATCTTCTCTACGAGTTTTTCATCTTCAAATATTTCTATTAGTCGGCTGGGCATTATGTGATTATTTCATTTTTTAAGACAAATGCAACTTTCATCATCGGGCGAGTATATGACAAAAAATGATTAGGTTTTCTTAGCTTCATGTATGCTAATATGCGTAATGAGGAATGGACTGCCAATTGTCTCGATTTTTATACACCTTGATCTCATTAAATCGTTATATACTGCTGCGAGTAAGCTCTTTATTAAAACCAAGAGTGTCTCCAAAATCAAACAGATTTTCCAAAGGAACTGGCTTATATGTACCTCCGAGAGTAAATTCATAGATTTTATACAAAAGTTTGTAAGACGCCGTGTGTATTTGTCCTACCTCCTATTGTAAAGTCCTAGAACATAATCACCAAAACAAAGCCCAATTTCCCATTTTCGGAGAATTGGGCTTGTTTGCTAACGCTAGGAAAATACCAACCTCAATCCCCCTACTTATCCTCCTCAACCACTAATCACATTTAGAAAACCCGCAGGTTTTGCAGACGATGCAGCCCTGTTCAAACGCAAGAGAACGGCTGCCGCAATCGGGGCAGCGCTCCATGTTTATATCAATCTCCTTTGGTCTTGTTTTCCCCTTTTCATTACCGACAATGAAGTGCTTTCTCAACACGGCTGCAATTGCATCAGGGATTGACATAATGAGCTTCCCATCTGCAAACACTGGAGATGCTCCGCCTATTCCTTCAAGCTGTTCTACTACGTCCTTTACGCTTATTCCGCTCCTTAGCGCAAGGGATGCAAGACGCCCTATTGCCTCTGCATCCGCCATTGTCGTATATCCCGATTTCCCAATCTGAACGAATACCTCAAAAGGCCTCCCCTCATAAGTGTTTACGGTAACGTATAGATTCCCGTATCCCGTCTTTATTACCTCTGTGAACCCCTCGAGATAAGTAGGACGTTTAAGAGGCTTAATCTCAGGCATGGTGGCCCTTTTGGACTCACTAGGGGAGGGACGAAGGGACGAGATGGGGGTGGGTTTTTGCGTCCCTTCATCCCCGGTCATAGGCTCCGGCACGGCTACACTTACCGCAGACTTTTCGTTATCTTTTTTCCATGCCTCCTCTGTAACGAGGATTCCTTCCCTTGAGCCTTCTCTATAGACCGTTATGCTTTTGCATCCGAGCTTCCATGAGAGGAAATAAATCCTCTCAACCTCTTCGGGTGTAATATCAGTTGGGAGGTTCACAGTACTAGATATGCACGAGTCAATGTGTTTTTGAATCGTGGCCTGCATACGCACCCTCATCTCGGGTTTTATCTCATGCGACGTTATAAAGATTGGAGGAAGCTCGCCTTCATCATGAAGACCGAATCTCTTCATATATTCGCCTACGAGCGGATGATAGACCTTAAACTCCCCTTGAGATAGAGATTTAGAACGCCTGTAATATGAAAGTGCGAATATAGGCTCGATTCCGCTCGTAGTCCCCGCGAGAATCGAACCGCTCCCCACAGGTGGAACCGTGAGGATGCACGCATTTCTAAGCCCTTGCCTCTTTATCTTTTCAATTATGCGCCCATTGAGCATCTTTATAAACGGTCTTGATAAATGAATATCCAGATCAAAGGCAGGAAAACTCCCCTTTTCAGAAGCAAAGTCTGAGCTTGCCTCATAGGCAATGTTTTTTATGTATTCAAACATCTTATCTGTAAACTCAATAGCTTCTGGTGTGTCGTATTTAAGGTTGAGCTTAAGAAGCATATCGCCAAAACCCGTAAATCCAACGCCGATACGGCGCGAGCGTTGTGACGCCTCGGTTTGAGCCTTGAGCGGATGTTTATCCGCGTTGTAGTCAAGAACATTATCGAGAAAACGAACGGAGAACCTAAGGGCGCGCTCTAGGTTTTCCCAATCAACTGATGCTCTATCTGTAAACTCATCCTTTACAAAAAGGGAAAGGTTTACATTTCCAAGGCAACAGTTTCCATAGTCCTCTAGGGCCTGCTCGCTGCAAGGATTAAATCCATGAATCTCCATTCCGTTATATTCAGTGGGAGACCCCTTCTTTACCGTGTCCCAGAAAATCACCCCCGGTTCGGCAGAAGCCCATGCCGATCTTACGAGCTTTTCCCAAATGTTCCTTGCCCGAACTCTTCTACGTATTTTTGCCTTCTCATTTTCAAACCTGAGTTCAAAGTCCCTATCCTCTTCTACCGCCTTCATAAACTCATCTGTAACCCTTACGGAGATGTTTGCAAACCTGACCTTTGTCCTCGCCGGGTCATTCTTTATATCAATAAAATCGAGTACATCGGGATGTTCAACGCCTATGGTTATCATCAAGGCCCCGCGGCGCCCTGCCTGACCGATTGTTCCCGTTGTTGTAGACATCAGCTCCATAAAAGATACGGCTCCCGTCGAATAGATTGCGGAATTATTCACGGGAGAGCCTTTGGGTCTTAAAACTGAGATATCAGTGCCCACCCCACCACCAAATGAATATGTTCTTGCTGCCTCCTTACACCACTCAAATATTGCCTCAATTGAATCCTCCTTTATGGGCATGAAATAGCAATTAAGTAGCGTTGCCCTTCTTTTCTGACCCGCGCCAAAGAGGATTCTCCCACCGGGGATGAACCTAAAATCGGAGAGAAGCCAGTAGAACTTCTCTTCCCACTCTTTTCTCAGCTTCTGCGTCTTCTCAGGAGAAGCAATCTCCCTTGCGACCCTTCGCCACATCTCATCCGGGGTCTTTTCAATTATCCTGCCCGATTCATCACGAAGGGCGTACTTTTCATAGAATACCCTTGCTCGTAGCTCATCCCCACCAAAGAAATCAATTGTCTCTTGAGGTATATCCATAACGCCTTCCTTATATTCTACAGATAATTCATGAATTGCCCCCGTATTGACCCCATCTTCTACTACTTGCAACTCGTGATTTGGGATTTGTGTTTGAGAACATGGCTCAACAGCCGGCGAAATACAACCCTCAACCTCAGATCCACTTAGCGATGTCTTTCCATTACCTTCTACAATCCCACATTTCTCAAAAGCCATCTCTCCCTCCTCCTTTTTATTTTATTCATCAGTCTCTAATTTAGGGCTTTATATTGTGTTGTATCCAGATTGAACCACAATATATTGTGCCTGTCAAGAGGGAATTTTTCAAATATTTTTAAAAGAAATCAAGTAATATCAAGAAGTTATAAAACCTTGCTAAAGTTATACAAAAACTCTAAGGAAAATATAAACAAAGATCCAGAAGAAGGTTCTTTTGCCCTAGGCTCAGAATGAAAACGAGATTTCTATGGAAGCAAAGCAAGTGTACAGCTACCTGTATTTACTGTTGCATTGCCCTCTATATGAATGGGATTATTCTTTCCGCCAACTGTACATTGACCAACTGAACTCAGTGTAATCTGTGAATTTCCCAGAGCCTTAATCCCATCCTGCATACCCACAATACTAATCTCCCCATCTACACTTAGGCTAATATCTGATGTGCCTGTGGCACTAATGCCATCTCCCTTAGCCGAAATGGTAACAATACCCTTGCCAGATATGGTAACACCTGCATTGCCTGCCGTTTCAATACCGTCTTCATTAGCATCACAGCTAATAATCCCGAGCGACATATTGGCTCCGCCCTCGGCGTTGATACATCTTTGGCAGTTAGTGAGTGTTATGTCACCAGGAATATTGATACTACAGTTCCCCTGAATGCTTATGCAATCCCCTCCCCCTCCATTAATCGTAATGGCCGTTTGTGCAAACGAGACATTGCCAGTTTCACAACGTATGGTGCCCTGTACCTCCATATCTTGAACTACAACTTGATTTGGCTGAAGAGTCACTATTATAATAAGAGTACCACCCTTCGGAGCAACGACCATTGTAGAAGCATTGAAGTTGGTAAAGACCAAAGTCACATTACCTGAAGGAACATTTAGTGTGAAATTACCCTGTGAGTCGGTTATATCCTCGCCAACTTCCTTTCCGTTTTCTTGAGCCACTACTCTAATTCCAGCAACCCCAGAGCCCTGAGCACTTGCTGTCTTCAAGAGGCTAAAGAATTCCCCAAGCCGAGCGAGCATAGATGGCTCCTTCCTTATCGAAAACATTGCCGTAACACTGGCTACTGTTCCATGTATAGTGCTTGTCTGTACACCACTGCCTTCCCCACCTCCACCACAACTTAACAGGGCTATTGAAACAACAAGTATTGGTATAAGAAAAATCAATATAACCTTTGCCAATCCCCCCATGACCATACTCCTTTACAGTCAATTCAAATGGAATTAATCTAACTCTATACAGACGGGGCTAAATCAACACGTAAATTCTTTAAACAGGCTTCTATAACTTATCTCCTCCACCTAGCTTCTTAATTCTATTTTCAGCCTCTGAAATCAGTTTTTCATATCTCGATTTATTTACCGATGCTAGGTTAACAAACTTCTGGTATTCCTCTTTGGCACTTTTTCTATCTCCTTTACTCTCATAAGCAAGCGCAAGGGTAAGATGGGCTTCAGGAAAACTAGGATTGATTCCAATCGCTTTTTTAAACTCGTCTATTGCTTCATCAATCCTATTTTGTGCCCCTAATACAACCCCAAGATTGTAGTGAGCAATCAGATAATTAGGGTCTATCTGAATTGCTTTTCTGTATTCCTCTTGTGCCTCATCGAATCTTTTCTCCGCAACAAGTGTCAACCCTAGATTGGTGTGGGCCTGCACTAAATCTGGGTTAATCTCAATTGCTCGCCTTAGATACTCAGCGGCCTTTTCATATTTACCCCTAGTGTAGTAGACATACCCTAGGTCATTGTAGGCCACGCTCAAATTCGGATTTAGCTCAATGGCTTTTTTAATGTATTTACTATCCGTATCTGCACCCGTTACAGTCCAAAGTATATAGTAAGCCTCCGAATCATTCGGGTTAAGTTCTATTGCCTTTCCCACTTCTCTTTTAGCGTCATCAAACCTACCTAATGCACGATAGGCAGAAGCGAGGGCACGATGAGATTCTCCTGTATTAGGAGAGAGTTCCACTGCTTTTTGGCTGTATTTAAGTGCCTTATTGTACAGGCCGTTGTCTTTTTTATTTGTGTTTTGCTCCTCTAATAGGCCCTTAAATGAATAAGCCTCTCCAAGTCCGGCGTAGGCAGGGGCATAGGTTGTATTCAAATTCACGGCCTTTTCATACTCATTTATTGCTTCATCTAGACTCTTGGGGGTAAAAAGTAGGTATGCCTTTCTCCCTTTTACATAGTGCTCCTTTGCCTCTCTCATCCTCTTTTTTTCTGATGAGCAACTAAAAACGAAGAGGAAAACTAAAAGAATGAAACAGAGAAAATGTACAATTGCAATTCGGCCCATCCGTAGGGCTACTGAATAGTTGCTTAGCATCTTATACTCTTGGGATTAAAATAACAGTAAAGTTATTTATGTTTTGCCTTGATAAATACACCATGTCCATGACCCGCGTGGTGAATAACCACATGTCCAGAACTAGAATGCAAAATTACCGGCCTAGAGTTGACAACGAGTCGTGAATGAGGGTGCACAAATACAGGCCCAGGGCGTACAATTACAGGTGCAGGACCTACTATTACTGTTGAAGAGGGAAATGCAACAAAAGCGGGAGCCACAACTACAGGAGCAGGCTCAATAAACACAGGTGCCGGAACCCCTATACTAAAGCTCAGGAAAGTGTTTGGACTTATTTCGGAGACGAGAGACGCCGACGCAAAAGCAGGTGCAGCATATACAACAGGGCTAGGGGCAACAAATACGGGGGCAGGAACACCTATACCTATACCAAGGTTGAGAAAAACATTTGCTTTTGCTTCAGACATTGTGGGAAATAGAAGAATCATGAAAAGGGAAAAGGCTATAACTGATCTTGCCATCTTTCTTCCCTCCCTCAGAGAATTAAAGTAGAGGCCTTCTATTTATTTGTATTAATTAATGAAACGTCTCCAAATAATATTTAATTATAACCACGATTTTGTCAATGAAAATTTAATCTAACCTAACAAATAACAATCTAGTACACTTGCTTTTCAAAAACTTGTACTTATACTTTGATAGAGCAGAATTGAGTTAGATAAAGCTTAAACTCCGTCGCGTGGGGATTGAAGCTATTACTTAATCTTAAGCATACGCGAATGTGAGGGAGGAAATCAGGATGCCTAGAAAGGGGCGGAAGAAGATAAAAGACTTGGTGGATATGCTTGAGGACCCCGATACGACATACATAGGTGGGGATTATGAAGATATTGCCGAGCTAATTGAGAAAAACCTAGCTAGCGAAGAAGAAGACGAAGAAAATCAGGAAAATAGAGAAGGAGAGGAATAATTCTCCCCAGTTTCAATCTCTCTACGCTTTAGATAGACCATAAGAACTGAAAGAGCAGCGGGGGTAATCCCTGAAATTCGGCTTGCCTGTCCAAGAGAGGTCGGGCGAATGCGTGAGAGTTTCTGAACTATTTCCCTAGACAATCCTGGAATTCCATTGTAGTTAAAATTCTCGGGAATCCTCACGTTCTCAAGACTCTTAAATTTATCCACCTGCTCCATCTGTCTCCGTATGTATCCCTCATACTTAACCTCCATCTCAATATGAGAGGATATATCCTCACCCATTGGAGGAGATGGGGCAATAAAGCTTAGTTCCCTGTATGTAATCTCAGGGCGCCTTAGGATTTCTTTAAGTGTATGTGGTTTTTTAAGTGGCGAAGAGCCGAGTTGTACGAGTATTTCATTGGTCTTTGGATCGGGAAAGACCTTTGTATTCTCAAGCCTCTCAATCTCTTCCCGAATCTTTCTCTTCTTATCCAAAAGTCTCTGAAAATCCCCCTCTTTTACAAGCCCAATCCTGTATCCCTTCTCCATCAATCTTAAATCTGCATTATCTTCCCTGAGAATGAGACGGTGCTCCGCGCGCGATGTAAACATCCTGTACGGCTCATCTACCCCTTTTGTCACAAGGTCATCAATCAGGATTCCAATGTATGCCTCCGAGCGGTCTAGTATAAAAGGACCCTCTCCCTTTATACGTAGCGCGGCGTTTATTCCAGCGATAATCCCTTGAGAGGCAGCCTCTTCATAGCCTGTAGTGCCGTTTATCTGTCCTGCAAAGAATAGATTCTCAACGAGCTTTGTCTCAAGTGTGGGTTTAAGCTGAGTGGGGTCTGAAAAATCGTATTCAACCGCATATCCGGGCCTCATAATCTCGACCTCCTCAAGCCCTTCAATTGTCCTTACAAGCTCATACTGAACATCAAGTGGAAGGCTCGTTGAGATCCCATTTGGATAAATCTCATAAGTGTCTACTCCTTCAGGCTCAAGGAATATCTGATGTCTCTCCTTATCGGCAAACTTTACAACCTTATCCTCGATTGAAGGGCAGTACCTAGGCCCAATTCCTTTGATAACCCCTGAATAAAGAGGGGATTTATGGAGATTGCTCTTAATTACCTCATGTGTCTTTCTATTTGTGTATGTTATATAGCAGGGCATCTGCTCCCTTTCGATTTTACCGGTCGAAAATGAAAATGGCTTGGGGTCAGTATCCCCTGGCTGAGGCTCAAGTATCTCCCATCTAATTGTTCTTCCGTCAAGCCTGGGCGGGGTTCCAGTCTTTAGCCTTCCGATTTTAAACCCAAGGCTCTGGAACGAGTCCGAGATTCCAAGTGCAGGCGCCTCGCCCGCACGCCCCGCGGATATCTTTGTAAGCCCTATGTGAATAAGCCCATTCGGAAAGGTGCCAGGGGTGACCACAACGGCATCCGCAATGAAATGCTCTCCGAGACTGGTCTTGACCCCTACTACCCTCCCGCCTTCAGTAAGAAATCCCTCTACCGACCTTTGTTTTATATCTATGTTTTTCTCTGCCTCCAATGTCCTTCTCATATATTGCTTGTATGCCTGCCTGTCGGCTTGGATTCTGGTCGCCTGAACTGCAGGGCCCTTTTTTGTATTAAGGCGTCTGAATTGAATTGCCGTCGCATCTGCCGCCCTTGCCATCTCACCGCCCAGTGCATCTATCTCCTTTACGAGGTGCCCCTTTCCCACGCCACCGATAGAGGGATTGCATGACATAAGCCCAATTGTATCAATATTTGCAGTAAGCATAAGGGTCTTACAACCCATCCTTGCCGCAGCAAGTACGGCCTCGCATCCGGCATGACCTGCACCGATTACAATCACCTGATATTTCTTAGGGTATGTAATAATCATAGTACTTTTAACCGTTTCCAATTTGGTCTAGACAATTCTAAATTCCTAGATAGGAATCGTCAAATGCCCTATTCCCTTGCCAATAGACCCCTGATTGCACGAATGGTAAAATATGATTCCTACAAAAAGGAGACATAAGAAGATGGCTACCCCAAGAGAGATATTTGCCAAGATAGAAAGGAGAATCAGCGCTAAATCCGAGGAATCCTCTCGGATAAATGCGGTCTATAAATTCGTACTCGATGGCCCCAAGGGGGGTACTTGGATAGTTGATCTGAGAAAAGGCACACTTGGTGTAAGGGAGGACAACGGTGAGGCTCATTGCACAATTAGTGTCTCGGATGAGAATTTCGTAAAAATTGCCACAAATCAAATGAGGGCAGACGTAGCATTTATGACGGGAAAGCTGAAAATCTCCGGAGACATGGGGTTGGCTATGAAGCTCGGGAGGCTATTTGGAGAGTGATGCAAAAACCGAATAAACTCTATATAGAAGAAAGGATAAAAGACCATCCTTTTACTGAGAAAATCCTGTCCAAACTCACCCCTATCCCCGTTGAGTTCGTAGACGACTACAGAAAAATAGGAGAGGAAAAACCCTTTGTCCAAAGAGCCAAGGAGGACAAAAACTCACTTGCTTTAGGAGAGAAAAAGGGAGAGGTTTTAAAAAATATCGGAAGAATGGAGGCAGGGGAGTATTATATTTTTCATGAAATGGACTGCTTGTATGACTGTGAATACTGTTACCTCCAATACTACTTTCAAACCAAGGTACCCGTGATCTTCGTAAACCGGGATGAGATTCTAACGAAGATCGAAGGGGTCTTAAAAACCCATGTGAATCCGTATTTTCATGTGGGGGAGGTCTGCGATGCACTGGCATTCGATGATCTTACCGAATTCTCTTTGGATATTGCCCGACTCTTCTCTAAATACAAAAATGGATCTATTGAGTTCAGAACGAAAAGCACAAACATAAGGAATCTCCTATCTATAAAGGACCCACCCAAGGGCATAATCCCCTCATGGACATTTAGCCCTGAGAGGATTGCAAAATCAATAGAGCATAAGGCCCCTTCCTTTATGGAAAGGCTTATGGCAGCAAAAATGTGCCAGGAGGCTGGATACACAATCGGCGTGAGATTAGATCCCGTGATAATATATGATGGGTGGGAAAAGGACTATAGAGAAATGGTAGGGGAGATCCTTTTGGCACTCGATTCAATGAAAATTGATTACATATCGATTGGAACAGTTAAGCTCCATAGGCTCCTAATCGATGCCATAAAAGAGAGATTCCCTGAAAGCCAAATCCTCCTCAGTGAACTTGTTCCTTCAAGTGATGGTAAATACAGGTATCTAAAATTCCAAAGAATCGATGTTTATAGAAGGATGATTTCCTGGATAAAGGATTTAAACTATAAACTGGAGATTGAACTCTCTATGGAATCGAAAGAGGTGCATAACCTAGTCTTTAACACCTAGAGGTCTAAAGGAGGAAGATAAAAATGCAACCCCCTATTCCCCTAAAGAATTTCTATGTTCCGATTCTCGAATCGGTCATTGAACTCGGCGGTAAGGCAAAGGTCGAGGACATTTTGCCCAGGGTTGAAGAGAAGATGAAAAATATTATTGCCAATTATCCAAAGTGGAAAGATAGGGCAGAGTGGGCAGGAATGGACCTTATGCGCTCTGGGCATCTGAGTTACACATATCCCGCGACTGTATGGGAGATTACCGAGAGCGGAAAGAAGTTCTGTGAGGAATTAAAAAAGAAATAAGCATTAATGGAGCACGTTGCAATGTATATTCAAACCCTTGGTGAGGTAATAAAGCCGTCTTCCATTTCACTGAGAAACAGACAGATATCCTGACTGCGAATCCCATATTCACAGATGCGGACAGAGTTCAGTGTATATAGTATCTAATGGCTTTGTTGCATAATTCACTGAAGCGGCTGATACTACTGTATTTTTCAATTTCGAACAAAATATGTAACTTATTGAAGTTATTGCAGATTTGGGCATTTATGCAACAACACCGTATCTAATTACTACATAAGGTATAACATAATAACACATCAGGTGGATCGGAGAGGAAGGAATTTCTCCTTGACAAAATAATAAATAACGTTTATGCGTAGACGCAATATAAATACAGGCGAGACGGGATTTACAAGACAACTAGGCAGTGAGTTTATTAAATTCTGAATTGAGGTGATTAAATAATGATAAAGCGACCAGCAACTCACATGAAAGCGACGCCGCAAAGGATAATAGAAGACCTGTGGGCAGGTTGGAGGGCACAGGCAGTTGTAGCCGCTATTGAACTTGACCTCTTTACCCATATTGCGAATGGCAAACACACCTCAAAGGAGATTGCCCGTTCTGTATCCTCATCGGAGCGCGGCACCAGACGTCTGCTCGACGCTTTGGTTGGCCTTGGGTATTTAAATAAAAAGGGCGAGAGGTACGGTCTTGAGCCAATATCTAAAACCTTCTCATTCGAGACAGAGAGTCGTACATAGGCGGAATGGCTTACATAACAAAGCTTGGCTGGGAGATGTGGTCACACCTTACAGATGTTGTGAGAAGCGGCCGTCCAGTTGATGCCGTCGATAAGGAGGAAAAGGGACGCGAGTTTTTTCCTAAACTCGTTGCCTCTATCTTCCCAATGAGCTTTGGTGTGGCACGCGCTGCGGTTGCCCTCCTGCCTGAGAAAACCCGGAATCGCATTAAAAATATCCTCGATGTCGCGGCTGGTTCGGGTGCTTGGTCGCTTGCCTTTGCAGAGGCGATTCTCGATGCGCACGTCGTGGCGGTTGATTATCCCGAAGTGACGCCAATTACTCGGCAATTTGCTGAGCGGTTCGGAGTTGCCGATAGATACGATTATATAGAAGGCAACCTGCGGGAGATGGATTTCGGACACAATCGCTACGACCTTGTAACGCTTGATCATATTATCCATTCCGAAGGCAGGGTATGGGGCAAGAAGCTCATCAAGAAATCATACCGGGCGTTAAAAGAAGGTGGACTGCTTCTGATTGCTGAAATGGTGCCAAATGACAGCCGAACGGGTCCCCTAATACCGCTCCTCTTTGGCCTCAATATGCTCCTCCACACAGAAAATGGAGATGTGTTTACAATGCGTGAGTACCGCGATTGGCTCAAGAAAGCAGGGTTTAAGAAGATCACCACAATTGAAGTCCCCGCTCCCTCACCGCTTATTTTGGCAACTAAGTAGGAACAAAAAGGAAAACGCCTCCATTATTTCTTCTTGTCATAAACGATGCGTATTACATCACCGTCTCTTAAAGGCAGGTTTTCATACTCGTCATTTTCAAACCCGTTGACAAAAAACGATAGGATATGGTTTTCATCAACGCAATACCGAAATATACAATTCCTGTTGAATGTTTTACCCCATATTGTAAAAAAATCCTTTAGATAAAATCGGTGATAATAAGGAGATTCGATGTGTAATTCCCCAGTTTTGTCATGGGTATGTATGACATGCATACACCCTCTGGAAATCCCTGTATTCTTAGGGATAATCTTTTTTTTGCCCAGTATATATATCTCCAAAGTCATGTGTATATGAAACGCAAGGTTTTTATGCTCAATACAGATTGATAGAATATCTCCGCCTTCCAATGCCCCAGCAGAAGGAGAAGTATCAGCACTAGAAGAAGTCTTCTCCAAACCGCTGCACGCAGCGATGATCAGAAAAGATAAAAATATTAACCTCGCTGAATGTGCCTTTAAATTGTAAACCATGATCATCCGCCTATATGAGATTATCTCAATTTGTAAATCCTCTCCGACACAATTATCACACGCAGAATAAGTCATCGTCAAGAAAAAATTTTGTCTAGTCATTTATTTAATCCTATTTACCTGTGTTATTATTAAAATCCGTAATCATACGTCATGATTAGATTTCAAACCTATACAGCCATAACGAATTATGAATTCCCCGATAAATGGAGGACAGAACCGTGACAGACAGAATCACAGTTGAATCAATCGAGAGGATAAAAGAACGGATTTATAATCTCGTTTTATATTCTCAAAAAAACCTTAAAAACTGTGAGTACATAGACATAAGGGTAGAGGCGAGCGAATCGAAATTCGCCACAGCCCAAAAGGGCACTCCAAAAGAAGGCGCGGAGGAATCACGGATGTCTTTTGGAGTAAGGGTAATAGGCGGGGACAGTTTAAAAGCT
Organism: uncultured Spirochaetia bacterium; assembly: GCA_964389705.1. Lineage (GTDB taxonomy): Bacteria > Desulfobacterota_D > UBA1144 > Nemesobacterales > CSP1-2 > PSLL01. The sequence continues at coordinate 4,223 of CAYMEO010000045.1, read as the reverse complement.
CCCGGCTACTCATCTTCGTACGTTGGTCTATCTAATCTAAATGATATAGAGAGCCTTATAAGAAAAGCCATTGAACACGCATGGAGACGTGCATTGGCAAATGCCTCGCAGAAAGCCGAAATGAAAAGGACTCTAGGCTCTCTTGGTGAATCAATACGCAGCACTAATCTCGCGCACATTGAAATTTATAGAGACACAGTTGCACTCGACTTTAAGGAAGACCCAAGAGATGTTCTGCTTGATGATATAATTAAAGAGGCAGTCGGTGTATCCGAGTCAATTGAAAACCTCTATAAGTCCCAAGGATACAATATGATTCATCTCTATACAACACTAGTAAGGCAACTATTTGCATCATCTGAAGGGGCTTTGATTGATCAAACCTATCCTCTAACAGAGGGATTCGTCTACGTTATTGTAGGCGATGAGTCCCACTATGACCACCTAGGCGGAAGGTGTGGATGGGAGGCAATATATGGGGAAAATGCGTTTAATAAGACCTTTCGTGACTTTGCTCTAGAGCTTGGAGCAGAAACCATAGAGCTTTCCAAAGCTGAGATACTTCCTTCCACCGACAAGGAAGTCGTCGTCGTTACAGACCCGCATTACAACGCGCTTGTTGTCCATGAGATTATAGGTCACCCGGTTGAAGCCGATAGGGCACTCAAGATGGAGACTGCTTATGCGGGAAGAAGTTGGCTGATGAAAGACCTTGACAATAATCAAATTGGAAAAAGGGTCGCCTCAGATTTGGTAACGGCTTATTCCGATACATCGCTTGCAGGATATGGGCAATATAAATACGACTCCGAAGGGGTAAAGGCAAAAAGGGTAGTCCACATTGACAGGGGGATATTTCGTGGATTTTTAAACAGTCGTGAGACAGCAGTGATTCTAGGTGAAGATCCAAACGGCGCTATGCGTGCAACGGATGCCCATTTTATTCCGCTTGTCAGAATGACAAATACCGTGTTTGCGCCGGGTGACAGGAAACCAGAGGATATAATAAAAGAGGTAGATGATGGCTACTATTTGGTAAGCCACCGTACACCATCAATAGGGGAATCGCGTGAGAACTTTAGCATATCTGCAAGGCGTATTTACAGGATCAAAAACGGTGAACTTACAAAACTCTATAGAAGCGGCGGGATAACATCCGACTCAAGAGATTATTTGATGAAGATTGACGCTGTAGGAAACGACTTTCGTATGATTCCCATGTCCAACTGTGGAAAGGGGGTCCCAATGCAGGTGCTCCGAGTAGGAAATGGAGGCCCAACCATGCGAAGTAGGGCTAAGCTCGCAGGTGGAAAGTGATCAATTAACCAAGTAGTGAGCACGAATAGTGTGTGTATCAGAATGACACTATCAGCATAACTTAATATATAGGAATGGAAGAATTCATTGCTATTTCCTACGTATTTTTGCATCCTGATTTATTTTCATTCGTGTTAATCTGTATAGATTTTGTGGCTAATTAAAAATGCACATCCTAGGAGAGAGGTTAATGATTACAATAGAGGACTTAAGGAGATGCGTAAGAGATGGACTCGAATATATTAAATCTCAAAAGGATATAAAAGATGCTGAAATATTTGTCTCATGGAATGACCATGTAACCGTGAGAATCAATTACACGTCAGACATTCCATGCAATGGCGTCCACGAGCCGAAAAACATCGAAGGATATGGGCTTGGAATCCTAGTTGTATTGGATAAACCTGAAGGACTAAAAATAGGGTTTGGAAGCGATACCGGGGATTTGAGCCCGCGGGGAATAAAAAGGGCACTAGAAAAGGCAAAGCAATGCGCAGTAAGCGACCCCGATTTCAAATCCATTCCCTCTCCCTCAGATGAGTCACCCAGGCCCTCTTCATATCATGATAAAAGAGTAATGGATTTAGAAGACGAAGAGATGGTCTTACTCGGCTGGCGTGCACTAAAAGGAGCGTTGTTCACCTTTAAAGAATCTGGTTACACAAGGAGCCTGATTATAGGAGGGGATATAACGATTCTGAGGGAAAAGATAGCTGTAGGAAATACTCAGGGGATTGATGAATTTGATGAATCAACGGCTCTTATATCTTCAATTACCGCAATGATTGAAGAAAAAAACGCAAAGGGCACAGGTTGGACCACAGCAACTCATCTTGATAATTTCAGACCTGAAGAGTCAGGAGAGATGGCTGCAATGAGTGCGATAAACACCATAGGGGGAAAAAGAATAGAGTCGGGGAAATACAATGTGGTTTTAGGAAGACAGGCAATCGCCATGCTCTTTTCTGAGATGATTGTCCCCGCTCTATCACTGAGCTCAATAGATTCAGGAAATTCGCCCTTTGTGGGAAAGCTAGGCGAAAAGGTCGCTTCCGATATAGTCTCTATTTACGATGATGGAAGCAAGCCAGGAGAGATTGGAAGTAAAAGGATAACATGTGAAGGGCTTCCTACAGGAAAAACGGATTTGATTGAGAAGGGAAGATTGGTCGGTTTTCTTTCAAACCACTACTATGCAAAAAAATATGAGAGTAAGCTAAGAAAATTCACACCGAGAAACGGATTTCGACTTAGTGGCGGAGAGAGGAGCTTTCACCGAAGCACGTCCATATTTGCTACAAACGTTGCGATTGAGGGAACAAGAGAAATAACCTCAGAAAAATTAATCTCCCATATAAAAAACGGAATATATATAGGAAGGCTCTGGTATCTCTATCCCGTCTACGGGCTTGCAAAGGCGAATTTTACGGGCACCGTGATTGGGGATTCATATATAATCAGAAATGGAAAACTATCAGAACCGCTTAAACCAAATACAGTGAGAATCAGTGACAATTTTGTAAGACTCCTCCAAAACATCAACGCAATATCAAAGGAGAAAAAATCCACACCGATCTGGGGCTCTGAAGAAACGGTGATTGCACCGGAGATCGCCGTAAAAGGAATAAACCTCGAAAACATTGCAGAGTTTGTTGAGGATTTATAGAAAATTACACCCCCTACTCCAGTGCCCTAGGACGGATAAAAAAATACATATTAGCGTGGAGGCGAACACTATGTTAAGTTTCCAAAGTGAGTCCAAAACTACTGCCGGCCCTCTTGTTCCTTTAAAATGTCGTATATAGCCTGCCAGTGTCGCCACCAGTAGGAATTCTCAGAGTAACGCTTCTGCTCAGCTAGAACCCAATTCATTGATTGGGAAACGCCACCGCCATAAAGTAGCATTTTATCAGCGGCATTTTTAACCTCTTCTATATCAAGAGGCATATTATCTAGAATAGCGTTTATGTGACTCTTAATCTCTTCAACGTATTTTTCAATCTCTGAAGCATGGTCTTTAATTCTACTGCCCGCTATTTGGGTCTCAGCAGGAAAATCATCCCTGTGCGAATTTACAAGGTCAACATAATCCAGAACAAAATATACAGCCTTCTTTGCTTTGTTTGCCTCAGAGAGCAATTTAGTAAGCTCCTTAGCATCGGTAGCCATCTGCCACCTCCTCTAATACAGTAGTTACATTCTTTATTGAATAATGCACCTCCGTACTATGCTTAGATATTACTTTACCATCTGATTGAAATGAGAGAAAGACAAGACAGAGTTTATTTATTCTCTCCCATAGTTCAAAGCCTCAGTTGATGCGCAAATTCCACCCAATCGGCTTGCTCATACTGCTTTTACAGGTATATATAATTTAGATTAGGAAAGCGAGGGTTGTTAGAGAAAGATGTCAGCTCAAAACGATTTACAGTAATTGAGGGGGGTTTTTATGGCTATAACACCTTGCAGGATTACACGGCTTTTTAAATATGCACTTCTCACCTTTATTACCTGCCTAGGATACGGCGGTATCGGAGCCTTTGGATTTAGCCAAACGCCGATGAATTCCCCATCGGCGCAGAAAAAATCGGCAAATACAGGTCGCTACTTTGAGCGCGTGCTCATAATCGTTCTAGAGAATCAGAATTATGGAGATGCAATCGTAGATCCTTATCTCAATTCACTGGCAAAGCAGGGCGCAAACTTAGCTAATTTCCATGCAATTACTCATCCCTCTTATCCAAACTATCTGGCAATGATAACCGGCAAGGAGATTCCCACAAGATGGGATAGGCAGGTCAATTTGAATGAGCGAACAATTGCTGATCTATTGAAATCCGCAGGGCTTACGTGGAAGAATTACGCCGAGGGCTATCCGGGCAAATGCTTCACAGGCTCGAGCTCCG
>CAYMEO010000044.1:0-22831 GCA_964389705.1 uncultured Spirochaetia bacterium | reverse complement strand
ACAGAAGCAATGGAAAACCGCTTTGACCACTATTACACTATTCATTGAACTAAACTATCTTTTAAATTTGATTATTATTTGGTAGTATTGAATTTATTCCCTACCACAAGGTTATAAATCTTCTGAATAGGAGAGATCAAAATGACAACGGAACTAAAAACTATTGAAGCCCTTCTCGAAGAAAAAAGGTCATTCCCACCTCCCAAGAAATTCAGGGAAAAGGCGCACGTAAAGAGCGATTCAATCTATGCTAAGGCCAATCGAAACATAACGGCCTTCTGGGAGGGTTTTGCAAAAGAACTCGACTGGTATAAGAGATGGAAGAAAGTCCTCGATTGGAAGCCTCCGCATGCAAAGTGGTTTGTTGGGGGAAAACTGAACGTTTCATATAACTGTCTTGACAGGCATATAAACACTGCGAGAAAGAACAAGGCTGCCATAATCTGGGAAGGGGAGCCTGGGGATAGCAGAGTCCTTACATATTGGGATTTATACAGAGAGGTAAACAAGTTTGCAAATGTCTTAAAAAATCTTGGAGTAAAAAAAGGAGACAGGATAACCATATACCTTCCGATGATACCTGAGTTGCCCATAGCGATGCTTGCATGCACGAGGGTTGGAGCGCCTCACAGCGTGGTGTTTGGAGGATTCAGTTCTGAGAGCCTGAGAGACAGGATAAACGATTCACAGGCGAAGATACTGATTACGGCAGATGGGGGCTATAGGAGGGGAGCTGTAATAAATCTAAAGAAGAATGTAGACGAGGCTCTGAGAGATACTCCGACAATAGAGAAGGTGGTTGTAGTAAAGAGGGTAGAAGGGAAATCACAAATAGAGATGAAAGAGGGAAGGGACCTATGGTGGCATGAACTTATGGAGGGCGTTCCTCAATACTTCGAGCCTGAGAAAATGGACAGCGAAGATATGCTCTACATACTTTATACAAGCGGGACTACAGGGAAACCAAAAGGGATAGTACATACAACGGGTGGTTATTTAGTAGGGGTATATGCGACGACAAAATGGGTATTTGACCTAAAGGAGGAGGATACATACTGGTGTACTGCCGATATAGGATGGGTAACTGGGCATAGTTACATAGTCTACGGGCCACTTTCAAATGGGGCAACATCGGTTATGTATGAGGGGGCACCCGACTTTCCCGACAGAGACAGGTTCTGGGATATAGTGGAGAAGTATGGGGTAACGATACTATACACCGCTCCAACGGCGATAAGGACGTTTATGAAGTGGGGAGAGGAGTATCCGAGGAGACACGACCTAAGCACACTTCGTCTTTTAGGAACGGTAGGGGAGCCGATAAATCCCGAGGCATGGATGTGGTATTACACAAACATAGGGAATAAGAGATGCCCTGTAGTGGACACATGGTGGCAGACAGAGACAGGAATGATATTGATTACACCGCTTCCTGGAATAACTAGACTAAAGCCTGGGTCTGCGACAAGGCCGTTTCCTGGGATAGAGGCAGATATAGTGGATGAGAATGGGAGGAGTGTGAAGGTAGGGGCTGGGTATCTAGTGATTAAGAATCCATGGCCTGCGATGATGAGGACGATATACGGGGATCCAGATCGCTACGTCGAACAGTACTGGAGGAGGTTTCCAGGGATGTATTTCACTGGGGATGGAGCTCGAAGGGATAAGAACGGGTATTTTTGGTTATTGGGGAGAGTAGATGATGTGATGAATGTATCGGGTCACAGGGTAAGCACAATGGAGGTAGAAAGTGCGCTTGTGGATTATCCATCGGTGGCCGAGGCGGCGGTCATAGGGAAGGCACATGACATAAAGGGGCAGGCAGTAGTGGCATTTGTAACGCTCAAAGAAGGAGTGAAGCCGGATTCGGGGCTTATAGATGAGCTTAAGAAACACGTATCGAATAAGATAGGGGCCTTAGCTAGACCGGATGACATAATATTTACGGCAGAGTTACCAAAGACGAGAAGTGGGAAGATAATGAGAAGACTCCTCAGGGACATTGCGGAGGGAAGGGTTTTAGGAGATACAACGACCCTTGCCGATCCTACGGTTGTGAGGCAACTAAAAGAAAAATACGAGCAAAAAGAAGAATAGAATTTATAAATTGGTATTGGGCATTAATTATTACATGGTCACAAAGACCAATTTTGTCGGGCCTATCAGGGAAATATCAATTATCAAAGATGCCATAAGAATAAGTATGTAAAGTATGGACACGCCAAATGCCTTTCCATAGTTTGCGCTTTTGCGAACACTCTGGAGTATAACATACTCAAAATAAACGCCGAGTATGACTGCTGAGATCGCATAATATACGGAGCAATATCCAAAGAACCAAAGGGATAAAGAAAGTGGAAGAAGCGATAGCGAGTATATAAGCATAAGGATATTTGTGTATCTCGTCCCCATAATAACCGGCATTACAGGTATTCCTGCCCTCTTATATTCTTCCTTGTATTTCTGAGCAAGTGCCCAGAAGTGAGGAGGCTGCCAAAGCATCATAATAAGAAAGAGGATTATTCCGTCAATTCCTATTTTGGGATTTACTGCGGAATACCCGATAAGGACCGGAAGGGCGCCGGGGATCCCTCCAGGGATCGTCCCATAAGGGGAGAAGCGCTTAAGATAAAGCGTGTAGAGAAATGTATAGCTTAAAATGGCTGCAATAATAAGTGCTCCGTTTACATAGTTTATAAAGAGGAAAGAAATGAAGAGTGAAATTGATATAAAGAGGACTGAAATAGAGACTGCCTCTTTCTCACCGACTACTCGAAGCGCTTCGACACGTCTGCTCAGCCTCTCCATCATAATGTCAATTTGCCTATCAAATATGTTGTTTAAGATTGCAGACCCAGACGCACTCAGAAACAGCGATAGAATACCAAACAGTATAATGTCATTAGATGGAATACCTCTATTGGCGAGCACCATTCCGGCAAACCCGGTAAATGTAACGCTCAATATAATCCCTGGTTTTATAAGGAGAACAAGTGAAACTAGAACGTTTTTTAAGGTCTTGTCTGATTCCTTTAATTTAGTCTCATGATCACTTGTTATTATATCCAAGTGCATAACTTCCCCTATTTACTATTCAACTAATTATACACGGTTTTCTATCATTTCCTGAAACCATGTGTAAAGTACAATAGAAAGTATTAAAAGGGCAACGGCAAGATGAATGGCTGTTGTAAGGAAGTAGAGCTTAGAGTGTATGACTCCTACGCCTATCCCAATTTGAACAAATATAAGGCCAAGCAGAATTAGAGCCCTTGAACGCTCTCGCCTGAGAGCTGAATTTAGGTATGTAGCAATAAAGATTGCAAGTACAGTAATGAAAATAGCATAGGCAAGCGTTCTATGTGAGAGGTGTGTAAGAACCATTCCTGAAAGCTCAGGAGGGATCCAATATCCCAAACACGTTGGGAAATCCGGACACGCAAGTCCCGCTCCGGAGTGTCTTACATAGGCCCCCAAAACCGCCTGAGAGAAGACCATAAATCCCAAAAGGAGGAATAATATACTATAGCTCCGTATTGAAAAGATCGGCTTCTTTTCCTTTCCATCAAAAAACGCCATATAAAGTGCAAGAGAATAAATAAAAATGGCGTTTGCAAAATGAACCGTTGTCAGATCAACCGGAAGCTTCAGTAGAACGACTATTCCTCCGAGCACTATCTGAACCAGGAGAAGAACCACTGTAAGAATTGGAATAAGCTTAGATTTGCCCGTGTATTGGTGAAATCTCTGGTATGAGAGTATTATAAGAAAAACTGATGCTACAGCCCCAAGTATACGGTGCGTAAACTCCGTGTATATATCCCACCTCAAAGGGGGCAGAACCCTGCCATGACAAAGAGGCCAGTCAGGACAGCCAAGCCCTGCCTTTAGTCCGGCAACGATATTACCCCACACTAGGAGGAGAAAAAGAAAAAAAACGGCAACCTTGCCTGTCATAACGCTAAGGTAACACTGGGGTTCTAAAGAACACATCACTCATACTCAGACTTATGAGTATGGCGAGGAGTGCCAGTGGGTAAAGGAAAAATACCCATGTGATTTTTTCTTCAAACTTGAGGTGCATAAAGTAGAGCGCAACAAGGGATGCCTTTAAAGAGGCGATTCCAAGCGCAATCACCAAATTAAACGTCCCAAAATGCACATATGAGGCGACAACCGTAATTATGGTTAAGATTATGAGTGCTACCCATACCGCAACATAGGTTCCGCTTCCTGTAACGTGATTCTCACTATGCGCTTTTGTCTCCATGTTTAAGTGCCTCCGTCTTTTTAGGTATTGGATTTGCGTCTATGCCCCAATACCCACTATCCTATTAGGTAAAGCAAGGGGAAAAGATATATCCATATAAGGTCTACAAGGTGCCAATAAATTCCACCGAGCTCTATCGGTGTGTTGTACTTATCAGAGAACCTTCCCGTAAATGACCATGCAAGCATCACTGCTAGAATAAGAAGGCCCACAATGACATGTATCATGTGAAGTCCGGTCATCATAAAGTAGAGGGAGAAGAAGATACTGGTGCCCGGGTAGTTACCGTCTCTAAACTCATGTCCCCACTCAAAGTATTTGTTAATCAAAAACATCATGCCAAAGAGTATTGTAAGCGATAAAAACATCCTAAGAAGCCCTTGTTTTCCCCGCTTAATTGATGCGACTCCAAGTGCCATAGTCAAACTGCTGCAGATTAGAATCACGGTATTTATGGCTCCAATGGGTTTATTAAGCTCAAGGTGCTGTTCATGAAACATCTCGGGATACTTTGCCCTGTAAATCGTATATGCTGTAAAAAGACCTCCAAAGAGCAAAAGCTCGGTGGCTATAAAAAGCCACATACCGAATTTCGATGATTCATATCCAACTACTGGGTCTACATGGTGAGCATGGACGCGTTCTACCATTTCCTCCATAATGCCTGATTCCTCCTATTTGTCTTTTTTCCCGTATCCATATGTCCAATCGGTTACATGGGGTATTTCTTCAAAGTTCTCATGTGGTGGAGGTGATGGCACCTGCCATTCCAGTGACAGTGAGCCATAAGGATTCTGTGGTGCCCTCTCACCGTTCGATAAACCTCTTATCAGGTTGATTGCCATCAATAACAGGCCAAGTGCCAGAATCCAAGAGCCGATTGTCGAAAGCTCATGTAGAGAGTGAAACCTAGGTGGATAGTCATAATATCTTCTGGGCATTCCTTCAACACCCAATATAAACTGGGGAAAGAATGTCACATTAAATCCAAGAAATATAAATGCGAAGGCGACCTTTGCAACCTTTTCGTTAAACATCTTTCCGGTTATTTTGGGGTACCAGAAGTGGAGTGCCGCCAAAAATCCCATTACTGTTCCGCCTATCATCACGTAGTGCATGTGTGCAACCACAAAGTAGGTGTCGTGAATATGCACATCCACAGCGAGCGCAGCAAGGAAAACACCGGTAAGCCCTCCTATAGTGAAAAGGAAGATAAAGGATAGGGCATAAAGCATTGGGGATTTAAGATCTATAGAGCCCCTATACATAGTAGCTGTCCAGTTGAAGACCTTAATTGCCGTTGGAATTGCGACCATGAAGGTCAGAAAAGAGAATATCATCGCCGCCAATTGCGATATGCCATTTGTAAACATGTGGTGTGCCCAAACAAGGAAACTGATAAGCGCTATAGCAAGGCTTGAATAGGCAATGGCTTTATAACCGAATATCGGTTTCCTGGAAAACACAGGGATGATCTCAGATATAACACCCATAGCTGGAATAATCATTATATAGACGGCCGGGTGAGAATAGAACCAGAAGAAGTGCTGGAATAAAACGGGATCCCCCCCCTTTGCAGGGTCAAAGAATCCGATTCCAAAAACCCTCTCGGCGATAAGGAGGAGGAGTGAAATTCCGATAACAGGGGTGGCAAGAACCTGAAGTATAGCCGTTGCATACGATGCCCAGATAAAGAGAGGAAGGCGATGCCATGTCATACCGGGGGCTCTCAGTTTATGAATAGTTACAATAAAGTTAAGCCCGGTAAGAATCGAGGAAAAACCCGCCACAAAAATTCCAAGTGTAAGTAGAATTACATCAGTACCGGTTCTTATACTATATGGTGTATAAAATGTCCATCCAGTATCCGCGGGCTGCAAGAGCGATGCAATGATAATGATCGCGCCTGCTATATAGAGATACCAACTCATTAGATTAAGTCGCGGAAACGCAACGTCCCTTGCCCCTATCATAAGCGGGATAAGGAAGTTTCCAAAGCTCGCGGCAAGTCCGGGAACGATAAAAAGAAAAACCATTACCGTTCCGTGAAACGTAAAAAGAGTATTGTATGTGTGTGCATCCATAATGGTTCTTCCGGGGGTTAAAAGCTCAAGTCTCACAAGAAGCGCAGCGATACCACCTACAATAAAAAATGTCGAAATAGATAAAAGATATAGGATGCTTATTCTCTTATGATCCGTAGAGGTGAGCCAAGAGATTAACCCCTTTTCCTCTAGATAAGGCATTGGTATAGTCTCGGCAATAGTATGGTTCGCCATAAAGAAATACCTCCCTTGTATTTCTCGTTTTAATAAATCTTATTTTAAAGTCTTCATATATGCAATAATTGCTGAAATGTCCTCGTCGCTTACTATTCCTTTAAAAGATGGCATAACCGGTGGGTATCCGTTTACTATCTTTGCTTGAGGCTCAAGTATGGACTCCCGGACATAGTTTTCGTCTACGGTGACCTTCTGACCGTCCTGCATAACCTCTTCTTTTCCCCATAGCCCTTTCCATGTAGGTCCCACTATACGGGTTCCATCTGTACTGTGGCAGGCGTTGCAGCCCCTTTGGACATAGAGTTCCTTGCCATGTTCAGCTGAAGGTGCTCCCATTGCGACCTGCTCCTTGCTCTTTTCCCATTTTTCATAATCCTCTGGGCTCATGACTATAACCTTGCCTAGCATCGCAGAGTGGCCGGTTCCACAGTACTGGGTGCAAAACAGATCATATGTCCCGATTTTAGTCGCCTTAAACCATAGCTGGGTGTACATGCTAGCCATCAGGTCTTGTTTCACACGGAAGGCGGGAACAAAGAAACCGTGGTTAACATCTTCAGACTTCATAACGAGTCTTATCGGCTTACCTTCTGGAACGCGAAGCTCATTTATGGTAGTTTTGCCATTATCGTATTTAAACTGCCAGAGCCACTGTCTTCCAGTAACATTTATTTCAAGGGTATTGCTCGGAGGCGTCTTTATCTCTCTAAAAACTAAAAAGCCATAAGCGAATATAATGATAAGGAGGATTGAAGGTATTATTGTCCAGACCGTCTCAAGGATGTGACTACCGGTTATATAAGGGGTTTCCTCGTTTTCCCTTTTTCTTCTGTACCTTATTGCAAAATAGACCAGACAAAACGAAATAAGGACAAAAAATACTAATGAGACTATTGTGACAAACCACATAACGCCATCTACCTTATCGGCAAAGTTCGATGCTACATCAGGAACCAGGCTAGGCATCTTTCTGATTTAAACCTCCATAGACCCTTTTTTTCTCTCTTTTCCAAAAATAGGCAAGGAAATACCCGACGAGTAAAAGAGTTATTAATCCTCCGGCCTTTACGATATTAAGCGCTTGAAGAGCGTACTTTCTTCCAACCGGGTCAAAGTGATAGCAATAAAGCAGAATCTGATTGAGGATTCTAGAAGAACCTATCTTGCCCTTTGACGCCTCAAGGAGTGCAAGCCGAAGATCCTTTGGCTGGTATTGGATTCCATAAAAGTAACGTGATATTTCCCCTTGTGGGGTGAGAATGACTACAACCGACGGGTGTGCAAACTGATCGCCGTCCTTTTTGTATCTAAATCCCACTGCCTGTGTAAGTCTATCTATGTTTTCTTTGTCTCCTGTAAGAAAATACCAATCTTTTTGAGAAGATTGAACGTTCTTTAGCTCCTTGAGGTAATTAGCTGCCTTTTTCCTCGCAAGCTCAGGCGTCTCCGAGGGATTAAAACTCACCGTTACTATTCTGAAATCCCGTCCTAAAGAAAGGGAGTCTAGTTTATTTACTCCCTCTAGTACTCCATTTAAGACATAAGTACATAGCAGCGGGCATTCGTAATAATTAAGGGTTAGAATTACAGGTTTTTCATCCTGAAAGAAATCTTTGAGTCTCACGGGGTTACCACGTTCATCACGGAAAGCAAGGTCAAGCGGAATGTAACTGCCTAGCCTTTCGTCAATTCCTACGTCCTTTACATCTGCTGCGTTTGTGATGGCGTAGGCAGAGGAGCAACAAATCAAGAAAACGAAAATTAGAAGGCTCTTTTTTATGATTTCTAAAGTGAATAAATACCAGGGCATCTTAGAATTGATTGCTCCTCCCTTCCAAAATTCACCTCTATCATCACACGAAATCTGCCTTTAGCCATGATTCTCCAATCCTTAATATTTGTTGATACACCGGAGATTAAAAGCAGGCTATGCTATATTGAATCTTGAGGTTATTCCATATTTGAGATTATCCTAATTATAATAAGGAAATCTTAGAGACTTAGTTTAAGCAGTTTCCAACATCCTGTCAAGAATCTGTTGACTTTTTCCCTGGCTTATTTTAAATTCTCTAAAAGGCTAAAAATATAAGATACAAAAGTGAGGTGTAATTCATATGGACTGGGGAATGAAAAACCGTATGGCACGGATTATTAGACCCGACACAGGCCGCGCCGTTATGCTTGCGGTAGACCATGGATACTTTCTTGGGCCTACAACCAAATTGGAGGTTCCGCGAAAAACCATAGAGCCTTTGATTCCTTATGCCGACTCTCTGATGCTCACGCGGGGGATTCTTCGGACATCTGTTGACCCCAATTCCGGGATAAACGTGGTTTTGCGCGTATCTGGTGGCGCAAGTATTATTGGTCCATCACTTGCCAATGAGGGAATATCTACTTCTATTAAGGATGCCATCCGTCTAAATGTTGCCGGGGTCGGTTTATCGATCTTTGTAGGAACCGAATATGAGCGTCAGACTTTGCTTAGCCTGGCAGAGCTTGTCAATCAGGGCGAGGAATACGGCATTCCCGTCTTAGCCATTACGGCTGTAGGCAGGGAGCTTGAAAAAAGAGACGCCCGATTTCTGTCCCTATGCTGCCGAATCGCCGCTGAATTAGGGGCACATCTTGTCAAGACCTATTACTGTGAAGACTTCGAAAAAGTTACCGAGAGTTGTCCGGTACCTATAGTCATAGCAGGGGGACCAAAGCTTGCGACGGAATTCGACGCCTTAGAGATGGCCTATAACGCCATTCAGCGGGGTGCCGTAGGGGTTGATATGGGTAGAAACATCTGGCAATCGGATTATCCAGTAGCTATGATTAGGGCTATTCGTGCCGTTGTCCATGAGAACTACACGCATAGGGAGGCGCACGAACTCTTTAGAAGCCTTAAAGACGGAGAGATTAAAAGAGCGGCTAGTGGGTAGCTATTTGTGAATTCTAGCTTCTTGTAATAATTAGCCAATCTTGCTATTAACCAACAACATGCGTGTAGCTATGTACTATAACAACCGAGATGTACGTCTTGAGGAGGTGCCGACTCCAAGGATTGGTCCCGGTGAGATCCTAATACGCGTTTGGGCAAGCGGGATTTGTGGGAGCGATGTAATGGAATGGTATCGCATACGCAAGGCCCCTATTGTGCTTGGACATGAGATTGCGGGCGAGGTAGTTGAGGTAGGGGAGGGCATCAGTAAATTCAAGGTTGGAGACAGGGTCTTTGCAACACATCATGTTCCCTGCAATACTTGCCACTACTGTCTGAGGGGTAATCACTCAGTATGTGATACACTGCGAACCACCCATTTTGATCCAGGGGGATTTGCAGAATACATCCGTGTACCTGCCATAAATGTTGATCGTGGGGTGTTTCTTCTCCCCGAGAGTGTTTCTTTTGAAGAGGGGTCATTTATAGAGCCTCTTGGTTGCGCTATACGCGGTCAGAGGCTGGCAGGGTTTCAAACAGGCAGTAGTGTGCTCATTATTGGAAGTGGCATTACAGGACTACTTCATCTTCAGGTTGCGATCTCTCAAGGCGCGGGACGCATCGTTGCAACGGATATAAACGAATACAGGCTTGAGGCGGCGCTGCGGTTTGGAGCCGATGCCGCCATTCATGCTAAGGAGGATGTGCCGAAGCGTCTTCGTGAGATTAACGATGGAAGGCTTGCCGACCTCGTTATTGTCTGCACCGGCGCATTATCGGCTATTGAACAGTCCTTTGGCTCTGTGGATCGGGGCGGCACTATCCTATTCTTTGCCCCAGTAAATCCGGGAACCAAGGTCTCAATACCGTTTGATGAACTCTGGTGGGATGGGGTTACTATGACCAGCTCTTATGCTGCAAGCCCCGCAGATATTGCCGTAGCCATAGAGCTTATCCGGTCTCGACGCGTGAACGTAAAGGATATGGTTACGCACCGGCTTCCCTTAGCCGAGGCGGGACGGGGCTTCCAGATGGTTGCCGAGGCAAAGGATTCTATCAAGGTGATTGTCGAACCCCAGAGGTAGTAAGTTATTTAATCAGCTTTGAAATCTTTTTGAACTCTTCTGTTCCTGCGCGCTCAAGCAGTTGAAACACAAACGTTTCGGTCGTGCCTACAACGGCTCCGGCCCTATCCATGAATTTTATTCCCGTTTCCCAATCAAGCTCCTTTCTTGATGTTACAGCATCGGCAGGGATATAGACCTTGTATCCGTCTTTAATCAAGTCCAGTACCGTCTGAAGGACGCATACATGGGTTTCTATGCCGCACATAAGCACCTCTGCTCTCTTTGTGTTTTTTAGAGCTACATTAAAGTCTGAAGACCTTGCACAACTAAAGACGAGCTTTTCAATAGGCTTTAGTTCATCTCCGATGGCCTCTTTGATCTCACCAATAGTTAATCCCAATCCCTTAGGGTATTGCTCTGTGACTGTGATTGGAATTCCCAGTATTTTTGCAGTCTCTATTAAGATTTTGGAGTTTCTTGTAACCGACTCTCTCCTATCTTCCGGGATTGCATTCATGAGTTTTTCCTGCATATCAACGACAATAAGCGAGATCTTATCCCTTTGAATAAAGTCCATCTCCCACCTCCGCTATTTTTTAACTAGCCATGAATTAATTCATAAATCACCTATCCACTCTCTTCTGTCTTTTCTGTAACTGCTTTGACAAGGAGTTCGGTAACCCACTTGTTAATGCGCTCCTGTGTGGCGCGACCGAGGATCTTTCTTACCCTTTTTAGAGGAATAATGGCCTTTGCGGCAGACCTATGCCCGCCTGCACTCCCAATTTCCCCAAAGATACTCCTTAGAAGCCGTCCTGCCCCTTTTACATACCCCACATTTCTTACAGAAATAACCAGGTGGGAGTTGCCGACTATACCAAGGGCCACAGACCACTCGACTCCCTTTACTTGGATGCCGAAATCGGCCATCTTGGGGATTAGGTATTCCCTTTTTACCCTTCCTAGATTGCCAAAAAAAATCCCCTGCGACACCCAGTGATTGGCAAGGGCCTGACCAAATAGCCTTATTTCGGACGGAGGCATCTCCGCGCGCTCAATGCGCCTGAGGAGTCCCAGATTTGCAATCGGATAAAGAAAGGTAAAGGCCTCAATATCATCTGGGTTTGCATCGCGATTCAGTGATATTGTATCGGTTTTTATTCCATAAAGAAGCGCGGTGGCGAGTCTTTCTGATATTTCCATCTGCGCCGCGCGGAGAAATTCGGTAAGAATAGTGGAGGTTGCGCCCTCTTGGGCCCTTATCTCAGAGAAACGGGTTTTATAAGAGGCTACCTGAGGATGATGGTCAATCACAGTATCAACCCCTTCGATGAGATTTCCAAAATAGGGCGGCTGAACATCAACAAGCGCAATTGAGTCAAACTCCTTTATGTCTGCCGGAACGAGCTTCTCAAGGTCAATCTCAAGGAGCTCTATCATAGCGACATTTTCGGGGCGGGATATTTTCTCTCCTAGGTGTCCGATTATGGCAGTCTGACGATTTCTTTTAAGCAGAGTTCTAAGGGCCAAGGCGCTTGCAATTGAGTCTGGGTCGGGATTGTCATGAAGGAGAATCAGCATCTTTTTTGCTTCACTGTGCAGACGTCTTAGCTCTTCAACCCTTAGCTCTATCCTTGCAAGCCTCTCTTCATGTGCGATTTCCTCTGAGAGGACCTTATGAAAGGAAACAAATCTGGTATAAGAAGGTGGGTCTTGCGGTCTTTCGCTATTGGTTACGATTATCGGGGTCTGGGGAAAATGTGCGGAGAGTTCCTTTGAAGCATTGGCTGGGAAGTGTTCTTTCTCAACTACTATGACTGTAAAATCCCCCGTTTGGTGTAGGGCCTCTTCAAATGAATTTACCCAGACGACCTCTCCCCTCTCTGAAAGCCCAAAGAGAGAGGGGTCAAAGTTTCCTATAAATAGATACCTCGTTGTTGCTTCTTCTTGCATGTCTTGCACTTAGACTGTAGCTATTTAGCCACCAATGAACATGAATAAATAATCAATCGGTAGGAGTAGTTCTCAAACCTACTCCCACAAAATAATTCTAATCCTCGATACAAGTCCATTTATATCCAAATTTAGGCTTTAGACTCGGAAGTACGATAGCATGCTAGGCTTAGCCCATTTACAAATCCTGAAATTTCTCTGAAAAGCCCTTTTCCATTATTGCCGTACTTTTCAATTACCCGAACAAGGGCACTTCCTACAATCACGGCATCCGCAAATTTAGCAATTTTTTCTGCCTGCTGTGGTGTTGATATGCCAAACCCAATCCCCACAGGGAGTCTCGTATATCTCCTGATTTCCCCAACGAGGGCTTCAAGTGGATAATCCATATCTGGCCTTTCTCCCGTAACCCCGGTTATAGAGACTAAGTAGACAAATCCGGTTGCCCGCTCCCCAACGAGTCTCATCCTCTCGGGTGTACTTGTGGGGGCAAGGAGAAACACCATATCGAGCCCCACTTTATCTGTATGGATTTTAAATTCATCTGCCTCTTCGGGAGGAAGGTCTACTACAATAATCCCATCTGCGCCCACATCACGCGCATCTCTAGAGAATTTTTGAAGTCCATAGGAAAGAAATGGATTGTAATAACCAAAAAGTATAATTGGAATTTCAGAGTATTTTCTAATTTTGGCTATAGTGTCAAGCACTCCATTTAGTGTCGTACCGCTGCGAAGCGCCCTTTCGGATGCGAGTTGGATTGCAGGACCATCGGCCATAGGGTCTGAAAATGGAATCCCCAATTCGATTATATCGGCTCCGCTTTTTTCAAGATTGAGCACTATATCCGGTGTTAATTCCAAAGAGGGGTCACCCGCTGTAATGTATGTAACTAAAGCCGCTTTTTTCCTTTCTTTGAGTTCTTTAAATTTATCCTGAATTCTCATTACCCTATAAGTCTTATTAAGTCTATCTTTAGGATATGGAAACCTCAAGTTCTATAATTCCGCCTCTAGAGCCTTGGTAACGACCTGAATGTCCTTATCGCCGCGCCCTGAGAGACAGATTATAATTACCGAACCCTTTGGCATCGCGGGGGCTATTTTCATGGCATAAGCCACGGCATGGGCGGACTCCAGGGCTGGGATTATTCCCTCGGTTTGAGAGAGGAATTTAAACCCCTCCAGGGCCTCTTTGTCAGTCACAGTGGTATATGAAACCCGCCCTGAGTCTTTTAGATAAGAGTGCTCAGGACCTACTCCGGGGTAATCAAGCCCTGGGGCTATTGAGTGGGTTCCCCTCACCTGGCCGTCTCTGTCTTGGAGCAGGTATGTTTTGCTGCCGTGGAGAACCCCGGGCCTTCCGGTAGCAAGGGTTGCCGCATGTTGCTCGGTCTCAAGTCCTAATCCTGCGGCCTCTATCCCGGTCATTTTTACGGTTTCGTCTTCAAGAAATGGATAAAAAAGTCCCATAGCGTTTGATCCTCCTCCAACACAGGCAATAAGGAGGTCTGGAAGCCTATCTTCTTTTTCGAGAATCTGCTCTTTTGCCTCTCTTCCAATTATGGACTGAAAATCCCTTACCATCATCGGGTATGGATGCGGTCCAGCTACGCTTCCGATTATATAGAATGTCGTTCTTACATTTGTTATCCAATCTCTCATAGCCTCATTCATCGCATCCTTAAGGGTTTGGGTTCCGGAGGCTACCTCTCTTACCCTAGCCCCAAGCAGCTTCATACGGATTACATTGAGAGCCTGTCTCTTTGTATCCTCAAGCCCCATAAATATCTCGCATTCCATCTTAAGAAGCGCGGCAACTGTAGCTGTAGCCACCCCATGCTGTCCTGCTCCGGTTTCCGCTATAATCCTCTTCTTTCCCATACGTGATGCAAGAAGTGCCTGACCCATAGTGTTATTAATCTTGTGGGCGCCCGTGTGTGCCAGGTCTTCGCGTTTTAGATAAATCTTTGCCCCGCCGAGCTCCTGTGTCATTCTCTCTGCAAAGTAGAGTGGTGTAGGGCGACCGACATATTCTCTGAGGTAATAGTTTAGTTCCTCTTTGAATTTCGGGTCGTCTTTTATCTCAAGATAAGCCCTTTCTAGATTGATTAAGGCAGGAATAAGGGTTTCCGAAACGTATCTGCCGCCGTAGATTCCGAAATATCCCCTTTCATCGGGGAGTTTCAATTTAGGTTTCATTTCTTACCGCCTCTATGAATTTTTTTAACCTTTCGGGGTTCTTCTTTCCGGGATAATCCTCAACGCCTGAGCTAACATCGACCCCGTAGGGATTCACTATCCGAATTGCCCGAGACACATTCTCCGGGGAAAGCCCGCCTGAAAGGATTATCCTTTTTGATGAGTTTAAGCCCCTTAGAATCTCCCAACTGAAACTCTTCCCCGTTCCTCCATATCCCTTTGTTGAGTACGTATCAAAGAGAACTGTCCGGACGGGATATGACTCAATTTCTTCTGGATTTATATCCTCTCTGACTCGAATTGTTTTTATCACTCCTCTTCCAAATCTTTTGCAGAAATCCGGGGATTCATCTCCGTGGAGCTGAAGTAAATCAAACTCCGCCTCATCTTTTATACTTCTGATTTCATCTAATCCTTGATTCACAAAAACTCCGACCGTGGTAATAAACGGAGGCAATTTTGAAATAATCTCGTGTGCTCTCTGAGGTTCAATATACCTCTTGCTTTTCCTATAGAATATAAACCCGATCGCATCTGCTCCTAAGTCTGCAGCTAAGAGGGCGTCTTCTGTATTAGTAATTCCACAGATTTTAATCTTAACCACAGAGAGATAATTATAAGAGTTGAAACTGTATGTGTAAACAAGGGGCTATGTATCTAAATGTGGATTTAGGAAAATGCAAAGCTAATCTATTCAGCCTTAGCCTTCCCTTCGATACTTCGGTAGGCTCACTACTCAGGACAGATCTCTTAGACTGTAATTTTATAACAAGTGTAGTATCAAGGGCATCCGCTATTTTTATCAATGTCTCTACTGTTGCCTGTCTAATGCCTCCTCTTTCAAGCCTCTATAGGGGGATTGTTTTGTTCCTATCCTCTAATCTCCCTTTAGCCTCAATCCCTTTGGCACCAAAACTCTTTCTAATAAATCGAACAATCCCTGAACCAGAAGCGCCAAAATAGCGGCGGGTATTGCGCCTTCGAGGATTAGCCCAACATTATCGAGGCGTATTCCTGTGAGTATAGGCTGGCCGTATCCGCCTGCGCCAATGAGTGCTCCGAGCGTTGCCGTGCCTACATTAATCACGGCAGAGGTTTTGATGCCTGAGAGTATCGAACGCGATGCAATTGGCAATTCCACGAGCCTCAGTCGCGCCCCTGAAGGCAGACCCAGTGCCTCCGCCGATTCACGGATTTGTGGAGGGATGTCGCGGAGCCCAGAGTATGTGTTTCTGACAATTGGAAGCAGGCTATATAGGAAAAGGGCAAAAATCGCGGGTATAGAGCCGATTCCGAGAAATGGAATCATAAATACGAGTAGGGCAAGTGACGGAATCGTCTGTATTATTCCGACAATTCCCAGTATTGCCTGTCCGATTTTTTCATTTCTATGTGCCAGAATTCCAAGGGGTATTGATAATAAGATTGCCGCAATCAATGATACCGCAACCAAAAAGAGATGCTCTAATGTACGGCGTGTCAGTCTATATATAAAGGTTTCCCTGCCTGACTCTGTATTGATGAGTAGATGTTTTCTAAGGAACCCGGATGCAACAACGTCCTCCGGTATTCTATTGAGCTTTACCTGTGCATTCATTTCAATCATATTCGATTCTGAAATGGCTCCTTCTAGTTCTAGAATCGCCACGAGTACATCCGACGCTCGCTTCTTGAGGTCTGCTCTATAGAGAAGCACGGCATTGTATTTCGGGAAGTAATTTAGATCGTCTTTTAACACGCGCAACTTATAATAGCGAATCTCGGCGTCGGTTGAATATAGGTCTATAACGTGAATACTTCCGCCTTCGAGTCCACGGTATGCTAGGTCGTGGTCTAATCCCCTTACATTCTTTTGAGGGAGGTTATAGGTCTTACGCAGGCCAGGCCAGCCGTCGGCACGGTCTATAAATTCATTGCTGAATCCGAATTTAAGCTCTGGATGACTACGGAGGTCTGATATTTTGGTGATGCCGAGCTTATTGGCGAGATCCTCTTTCATGCCGATTGCATATGTATCATTAAAACCCAGAGGATAGCTCATGAGGATTCCCTTTTCAGCCAATACCTTTTTAAGCGTTTCCTCATCGCGTATATCTTTATCCGTCAGGATTTCATGGGTTATTGTCCCCATATACTCAGGATAAATATCAATCTCTCCAGATAAAAGCGCGTCCCATAAAACCCTTGTGCCGCCGAGCTGCCTGAGATACTCAACGGAGGCTCCCTTGGCCCGTGCAATTTGAGCCACCATTTCTCCTAGAATGACGGATTCTGTGAATACCTTTGAGCCTACTTTTATTTGGATTGCGGACTGGGCTTCTACCGTACCAATCAGAATTAATAATAGAAGTAATAACGTTCTCATTTTGAAACAAGCCGTAGACAATGAAACCGCCTCGCTAGCCTATTTTTCTCCTAGGGATTCCAGGGGGCTTCGCTGGGCATTAATAAAACGGGTGACAAATGGCTCGGCGGGTGTTCGAATGAGATCTATAAGTGTTCCTTTCTGCACAATACGCCCACTTCTGAGCAAAACGATTTCATCTCCAAAGAATCCGGCTTCGCCTATGTCGTGTGTAACTATTATCACCGTTTTACCGAGGGCTTGAAAAACCCCTTTTAAATCCACCTGGAGTTCAAATCGAATAAGGGGATCGAGTGCTCCAAGGGGCTCATCGAGCAAAAGAATATCTGGATCTAGCATGAGCGCCCGCATCAGGCTCACGCGTTGCTTTTGCCCTCCGGAGATTTGAGTTGGGTAGCGATCAAGGGCATCGGCGGGGAACTTTGTTAATTCACATATCTCAGATATACGATCTCGGATCCGGTCTCTATTCCAACCGAGATAATGCGCCATTAAAGAGACGTTCTCTCGGACGGTAAGGTGCGGAAAGAGGCCGCCGTCCTGAATCACATATCCCATCCTTCGGCGGAGGGCAAGCACATTATTGGGTGTAAGCATCTGATCTCCTATGTATATACTGCCCCTATCAGGTTTGATAAGGCCAATGATGAGCCTTATCAATGTAGATTTGCCGCAACCGCTTGGACCTATAAGCAACGTAGTTCTATGTGGGTGGATTATTAAATTAACTGAATCTAGTGCCTTTGTAGAGCCGTATGTTTTTGATATGTTCTCTATATTTATCATGGAAAAACGGATTAAGCGTTAAGTCAATCCACAGAAAGGTACAATAATCTGAAAAACAAAAAAGATTTATCTCTGGGTACTACCACCCTTCCGTTCCACGCTCTCCCTTAAATGGTCCCACAATGTCCCCTGTAATCCAGCCCCCATAGAAATCGCCCGGTTGGGGTCTTACAAGTTCGCCGTCCACATAACAGGCATCCATTTTTTGAGGATAGAATGCAACATGATTTTTGATTTGGGGTATATCCCGATTGAGGATTTGGATAAAACCAAGCGGCGTTCTTGGCCTCTTTGTCACCCACAATCACAGTGTAATAAGACGCAATGCCCTTCCATTCACAAATGGTATTCTTCTGGGTTCTTTTAAGATACTCCATCTCGATGTCTTCAGTTGGGATGTAATAAACGGGCGGACTACTGGTCTCTAGCACCCTCTTGGCCCTTCGTGTTTCTGCAATGACTACGTTGTTGAAAACAATATGCTTTGTAGAATCCTCGACACGAGGGGGACGAGGATAATCCCAGACAGATTCCTTTCCCGGTTCTGGCTCAATTCGTTTCCGTTCCATATTTATCGAGCATAAAGGTATTGCACACTGAACCTATTTTGATCATCTGTCCATACATGCTCGACCCGAAATGTATCGCCAACAAGTTGCTTGAATTCCTCAGGCGTGTACTTATACGAGTATTCAGTCAATATGGCTTCGTCTTTCCTGAAGAAGATTTTATTGTTGCCTATGCACACATACTGGTCTTTGCGGCTGACCAGATATATCTCTATCCTTCCTTCACGACTATTGTAAAAGGCAAGGTGTCTCCACTGATTCAGGCGAAAATCAGCACCGAGTTCTCGGTTTAATCGCTCAAGCATATTGAGATTGAATGCAGCCGTAACCCCTTTCTTATCATTATATGCGGCTTCTAGGGTCTTTTTGTCCTTCTTGAGATCAACCCCGATTAA
This sequence comes from uncultured Spirochaetia bacterium, assembly GCA_964389705.1. Lineage (GTDB taxonomy): Bacteria > Desulfobacterota_D > UBA1144 > Nemesobacterales > CSP1-2 > PSLL01. The sequence goes on along the minus strand of CAYMEO010000044.1, from coordinate 4,014 downwards.
AAGTCCGCCCCCCTTGCCTGAGATATGGGCAATACGTTTGAGTAGGGCTGTAGCCTGTTCGGGGGTGAAATTACCAATTGATGAACCGGGGTAATAAATAACCTTATGAGACCAGGGGAAACGCAAAGGGGGCAAATCAAAGGGTCGTGTGTAATCAGCAAATACAGGGACGATCTTAACGTGTGGATAATCCTCTGCGAGTACGGTTACTGATCTCAATAGGTGTTCGGCAGAGATATCAATTGGCACATAACCGGCTGGTGCTTGGAGATGGTCTAATAAAAGCCTTATCTTTAGGCTGCTACCGCTACCCAACTCTATTAGGAGGCACCTCCTTCCAAGAAGAGCAGAGATCTCACCGATATATCTATTCATAATCGCCATCTCAGCCCGTGTGAGATAGTATTCTTCAAGACGGCAGATCTGATCAAACAGTGCTGAGCCCCTTTCGTCATAAAAGAGCTTACATGGGAGCGCCTTCTGCGGCCCTTGCAGGCCCTCTATCACCTCGGCTAAGATGTCATTCTCTTCGGGTTCAAATCTCTGCAACATTAAGAGGTTCTTATGCATCTTTAGCAAGCCTGATTCCCATAAATTGCCAGCGCGCATTAGGCGGAAAGAAATTCCGATATGTCTTTCGTATATGAGATCTCGGTGTTGCACACGAGCCTCCGCGGAGCACCATCTGATTTGACATGAATTTCCCGTTGTATTCCCCTAATGCGCCAGGCGGGGTTTTGTATCCGGGATAAGGTACGTACGGACTGCGCGTCCACTCCCATACATCTCCAAACATCTGGCTAATTATCCTGTTTGACTTCTTATCAGATAGGGCTACGGGGTGATAAATGCCGTTGTCTACAAAATTCCCATCAACCGGAATATTAGACGCGGCGATCTCCCATTCGGATTCAGAAGGCAGCCTTGCCCCTGCCCACCGTGCATATGCATCTGCCTCGTAGTAGCTCACGTGGCATACAGGCTCATTCGGGTCTAATTCGCGCATACCACAGAGCGTAAAATTCCACCAGCGTCCATCCACCTTCTCCCAATACTGAGGGGCACACCAGCCATTTGCCTCAACCGTATACCAGCCATCCGATAGCCAGAGCTCAGGGCTCCTATAGCCACCATCTTCTATGAATTCGAGATACTCACCGTTTGTCACAAGTCGGGATGACAATTGAAAGGGTTCGAGGAACTCCCTATGCCGGGGCAGTTCATTATCAAAGGCAAAACCGTTCCCCTCGTGTCCTATAAAATGCAATCCCCCTGGGAATGACACCCAATTCATCTTGGGCACAGATGAAATCCCAATTTTATCGCGATCTACATAGACAGGTCGGAGCGGATTGACTGAGAATACGTGCTTAATATCAGTGACTATCAACTCTTGGTGTTGCTGTTCATGATGTATGCCGATTTCAGTTACAGGTGCAATCTCCTCGATTTGCCCCTTGGTTGATTCTTCAAGAAACTCGAACATGTACAGGTCTACATACTGTCTATAGCGATAGACCTCCTCTACAGTCGGCCTCGATAAAAGCCCTCGCTGCGGGCGGGGGTGTCTTTCTCCAACCTGTACGTAGTATGAATTAAAGAGGTATCCATACTGTGGGTGCGGAGACTTATAATGGGGGTTTACTCTAGAGAGTACAAAGGTTTCGAAAAACCAGGTTGTGTGTGCGAGGTGCCATTTTGTCGGGCTTACGTCGGGCATAGATTGAATTACGTAATCTTCGGTGCAGAGCGGTTTGCAAAGCGATTCAGTAAATTCGCGAACAGTTCGATAACTATCAATAAGAGAACAGTTGTGATCCCTGTTTTGTTTTTTTTCTTCGGCCTGGTTGTGTGCCTTTGTTTTGTTTTCCATTTCTTTTAGACTCCTCTCTTATATTGATTATAGGAAAAAACAGAGCTTATTAAAGTCTAAATGATATTCGGGATAAAATCATTTTTTTATTAACTTGGGCTACGTAATCTTATAGCTTGCCAATCCCTCAAGATAGGCAAGCAAAATATCTTATGACTATAGTCTCCTGTTTTAACACATTCTCTGTCTCTATGGTAGATTGTTTTATGGAACCAAGTAATAAAAGGAAATATACATGGAAGAAAAGATAGATAGATTAAGGGATATAATACGGGATTTGGAATCCGTTCTTGTGGCTTTTTCAGGCGGGGTAGACAGCTCGTTTCTTCTTAAGGTCGCATACGACGTTCTTGGCGAAAGGGCTGTTGCCCTTACTGCGATCTCTCCATCTTATCCCGCTTTTGAACTGGAAGAGGCAAGGCAGATCGCAAAGGAGATCGGCGTGAGGCTTATAACTGAAAACTCCAATGAGCTCGACATCCCCGGATATGCGGAGAATTCTCCAATGAGATGCTTTTTCTGTAAAACGGAACTCTTCGGTATTTGCTTTACTAAGGCAAAGGAGCTGGGGATAAAGAGCGTAATCTACGGTGCAACCCTCTCGGATTTGGGCGATTTCAGACCGGGGATGGATGCCGCAAAGGAAATGGGGGCAAGGGCACCACTCCTTGAAGCCGGCCTTACCAAGGACGAGGTTCGGGAACTGAGCCGCAGAATGGGGCTCTCTACATGGGATAAACCGCAGATGGCATGCCTTTCTTCGAGGATCCCTTACGGCACCAAGGTTACAGAGGACAGACTCAAGACCATAGCCCTCTCCGAGTTGTTTTTGAGACAGCTTGGACTTAGGCAATTCCGTGTAAGATACCATGAAAAGATTGCGCGTATTGAAATTGATGAGGGCGAGTTTGAGAGAATTCTCAGCCGAGACTTGAGAGCCAAGATTTCGAAGCGATTAAAAGAGCTGGGTTTTACCTATGTCACAATTGATATAGACGGATATAGAACCGGAAGCATGAATGAGGCGATTGTTAAGGGTCGCTAGTTGTTAAAAATTGCCGAGAAATAATTCTGAAGAACTATGTTTGAGTCTTACGAGGAGATATTAAAGAAAAGAGGGTACCTTTACCATGAGGCAATGACACTATACTCAAATGCAAGAAAGGGGGAGTTTAATAAAATCATAGAGATGCCAATATCAGAGACGGAGATATTATCTGTGATATTCCATCTGGTGGCGGATATCTAAAAAACTTTATTAACGCTGGAGTTAAGATCGTATCCATAGAAACGTCTCGTGCTTTCACTAAATTATGTAAAGCTAACGGTAACTTAAGCTTGCTATCTAATCTTGATAAAATAGCCGTCAAGACCAATTCTGCGGATAGGGTAATAAGTTTGGCCGGGTTGCATCACTTTGAAGATAAACTGCTCCCTTTTATCGCGAGTCATACAGGATATTAAAAAACAGCGGTGCGTTATGTATTGCAGACGCATGGTGGGGTTCCATGGTCTCGATGTTTTTAGATGTGTTTGTACACGAGCATAATTCCATGGGGCATCAGGGAGTCTATCTTGATGAAAACACACAAGGCGAGTTAGAAAGGTGTGGTTTTAACATATCATATTCATCGAGTATAAAATATTATTGGAAATCTGCCTCATTAGATGACATGAGGACTTACTTTCAGCTTCTATTTGGTATTGATAAAGCGAGCCATGAAGAAATTTTAGATGGAATAAATAAGTATTTGGGCTACGCTCTAGTAAATAAAGAGTTCTGTCTCAATTGGGAATTAAGTTTTTATAGAGCTATCAAGTGATGAGAATTTACATTTGGCCAGTATAATGATCTACTGCTTGTTCCAATCAATTCCATCGTAAGCGGATTTTACTAAAGAGCGGGAAACCCGGAATTTTCCATTCGGTTCGAATTGAATCTCAGGCACCAAAATCATACGAAATTCTACACCCTGCCCTAGTACAGCAATTACAGACTCCTTAAGTCGGATGAGTTCTGTGTTGTAGGAGTGACTGGCGGTACTACTTGCAAGATGATATAATCTTCCCCTTCCTGAGTCAATTTATTGTACTGGTTCAGGGGAAATGAGACAAAACAGAGGGGTCACGAGTACGAATAA
>CAYMEO010000043.1:0-23327 GCA_964389705.1 uncultured Spirochaetia bacterium | reverse complement strand
TAATAAACCGAGGTTTACCAACTAAACTGAAAACTGACAGTTCTTCCTAGGAGGTTATGCCAGGCAATTCGGCCATCTGGTATAATCGCCCTTGTTGGATTCACCAGGTAGCTTATTAGCCTTAAGGCCTGACTGTTGCTTTTCGACAATTGGTTTGAAGTCTCTTCGAGAATCATACCCAGTGGAACACCAAGACCGGGGGTGACAATTAGGTCATTGAGTGAAGGTGACTGCTTTAATCCTTCTACAGTGTACTCATAGAGTGCACTGGTCAGAAAAGAGGCTAGGGCTGAAGCAGGTCTATCATATCCCCTAGCTCTATAGTAGAGATAAGTAGATGTTCCAAAGATGGGGTGCTGTATGAAATTTGTTATGAACGCATCCCCATCGAGAAGAGGAGGATTTCGGAAGGACCTTCTTCTGGGAGAACACAGACCCTTATCTGCCTTAGCCATGTTGCAGGCCTGCCAGCCGGTAATATTATGTAGGTACTTAGATAATGGAGTGGTAAAAAGGGCTTTTACATTTTCAGAGTCATATAAGCTCCTTCCCGCCCACAACATTGTATATGTAAATAGATTTTCTTTTATGAACTCATCAAAGTCCGAACTTAGGGTTTTTTCCCTTTCTTTGTGATTTGATAAAGAAGATTCCTTCTCGAATCTCAGGTCTATAGGTTTCATTGGTTGTATTAGAAGGTGGGGGGCATCACCGTAAATGTCGTTAACGGCCCACTCCCAGGCCTCTGCTTGTGTAGACACAAAGATAGCTAGAACCATAATAATTACCCTCATGGTTTGTAACGCCTTTTTTATTCTGAAATTTAACATCTGAGGTTTTCTCCTAGTGTACTATTTGAAGAGCGGGGCCTACCAGAGCCAGAACTTCATATCCTACGTGTAATCTATATTACCTGTTCTTAATGCGAAGAATGTAGAGACACACCACGGTGTGTCTCTACCGCAGAATCGGCATAGAAAGGAGCCGTTTTTATTTCACTATAACCTCAAACTTCTGAGAAGGATCGGGCTGAGCCTGCATAGGCATACCCAGTACGGTTAAAGACAAAACCCTTCCATTGATCGCTTTAGCCTCCACTCTGTATCCAGGACTTATGTCTTTTAGTTTATCTGGGGAAGCCCGGAGTTCGTATTCTGTTTGTGAGGAGTCCTCTTTTATTGTGATTGTTCCCTGATCAACCAATGTGACCTGACCTATCACCGTTCCCGAAAGGTTTGGAATAGCAGCGACGGCTGTCTCTTTTGGTTTGCCGGGGGCGGACATCTCTTCTGTGCCCTCTATTTTTAGGTTTATAGTCTGACCCCCTTGTTTAATCACTTTAAACCTCTGGGAGGGTGCAACCTCGGCATGAGTGGGCATACCTAATATAGTTAGTGATAAAACCCTTCCGTTTGAGGTCTTAGCCTCCACTCTATATCCCGGACTTATGTCTCTTATCTTACTTGGAGAAGCCCTGAGTTGGTACTCCTCTTGGGTAGAGTCCTCTTTTATATTGATGGTTCCCTGATCAATAGAAGTAACCTCTCCTACTATAGTTTCTGCAGAGCCCTGTGCAATTGCATTTGGTCTTATGCCAATGAGCAAAAAGATGCCGAAGACAAACGCGGCTATAGACGTAGAAATCCTTTTCATCTTATCTAACCTCCTTATTTTGGTTTTATTATATTATACACCCGGTGATAATATGTGTCGTTTTCTAATCTAATCGTAGGCTAGCTACAGATGATTAATTCATTGCTCATGGGTTAAGATGACGTTCATTAGCCGCCTAATTGTTGCTCATATTTTCACCTTGACTCTACAATTAGCCCTCAAGGAGCTAATTAAGATAGGACCCTTTCTTGGAGCTTTCTCTCCCTTTGTGCTATCATAAACCGAGGAGGAGTTAAAGATGAAGAGGGATATATTATTGGTACTATTTGTTCTTTTGTTTATTCCGCTTTCCCTTTCCGTTAAGTCTGCGGAGAACCAAAATAAACCCCTGCCAGAAGAGGAGGAGATGATAATTAAGGGGGTAGGGTTTGATAAAGATGCCCAGAGTCCCGTAGTAATTCTTTCGGATAGAAAACAGGAAAAGGTGCTTCCAATCTGGATAGGTCTTTGTGAGGCAAGGGCAATTGATCTTGGACTTTCTGGGGATATAACTCCTCGTCCATTTACTTATGACCTGGTTGCAGCAATTCTAAGGACGGTGAAGGCAAAGGTAGAGAGGATAGTAATAGTTGACCTTCGCGATCAGGTTTTCTATGCACAGGTAGAGGTTTCCATAAACGGGGCGGTCTCAAAGATTGATGCGCGCCCAAGCGATGCACTTGCCCTTGCCTCTCGTATGGGTGCTCCGATATTTGTAAGGAAATCCGTTCTCCAGAAGGCTCCCACTTTAGGGGGTGAAGAGGAGAAGAAAAAGGGAACGTAACATATAAAAAATATAAAGATTGCCCCTACTATAATGGGAATGGCCGATTGACTTTCTTTTTTCATATTGCTATTCTTGTCTTCAGACTCCTTACCTCGGAACTATTATGGGCTCCTCTGAAGATTTAGAAGAGTGGAGAAAGAGAATTGATGAGATTGATAGGGATATACTTGAGCTCTTAAACGAGCGCGGGAGGATTGCGATTGAGATCAGTAAGCTAAAACGGGAGAATTCTTTTAACATCTACGACCCCGCGAGGGAGAGGGAAATTGAAAGAAACATCAAAAGAACAAATCGCGGTCCCCTTTCTACGGATTCGGTCCTTTCCATTTTTCGAGAAATAATCTCAGGGTGCCGTTCTCTCCAAAGACAAATCACAGTAGCGTACCTAGGGCCAGAGGGCACATTCTCTCACCAGGTGGCGTTTCGTGAGTTCGGGGGCTCGGCTGAGCTTGTGCCCGTAAGGGGTGTTGAGGATGTGTTCGAAGAGGTTAAAAAGGGTAGGGCTTCTTTTGGCGTTCTGCCTGTTGAAAACTCTGTAGAGGGCTCTGTGGGTAGCGTGCTCGATGCGTTCTTAAAGTCGGACCTTCGGGTTTTTTCTGAGCTCTTTCAAAGTATTGGCCTTTTTCTTCTCTCAAAAACCGGAAATATAGAGGACATTGAAGTTGTTGCCTCCCACCCTCAGCCCCTTGGACAATCTAAAAGATGGCTAAATGAACACCTAAAACATGTAGAGATTCGTGAAACGCCGAGCACCGCGAAGGCTGCTTCTCTTGCCTCTCGCGATAAAAGGATTGCAGCAGTAGCAGGAGAGCTTGCGGCTTCGATATATGGATTAAAGATTGTAGAGAGGCACATAGAGGATGACCCTGAGAACACAACGAGGTTTTGGGTAATCGGTAGAGAGCATTGTCGTCCTACGGGGGCAGATAAGACATCCATTGTTTTTTTACTCAAACACAAGCCGGGTGCGCTTCAAAATGCCCTTTTGCCATTTGCCGAATCCAATATAAACCTCACAAAAATCGAATCGAGGCCCTCTAAGGAAAGACCCTGGGAATATGCGTTTTTCGTGGATTTTGAGGGGCACACCGATGATGAAAAGGTAAGAGATGTCCTTTCCAGGGTCAAAGAAAACTGTGTCTTCCTCAAGATCTTGGGTTCATATCCGATGGGAAAGGAGTGATTAATCTAAGATCTCTTGATGGCAGAATTAGATTTCGGAATAAGCAGTTTTAGGAAAGAAAAATTTCGTTGAGACCTAAATTTTTCTCTCGAATCTCTATATCTCTTTTAGCCGGTTTCCTTTTTTTGACGGGTACTGTACGTTCCGAGGAGCTGGTTTTTAAGGATCGCGGCAAAGTGGTAAAAGCCCTGTCCCTGGAGTGGATTGAAAAGCTAATTCCATCTAAAACGGTTATGGTTTTTGATCCGCATGAATCGGAAAATCGAGAATATGTGGGGTTTCCTATCAACGCCCTTTTCACAGAGGCGTATGGAGAAAAGTGGAGGAAGACCGAAGAGATACTATTTACATGCTCAGACGGCTATCAGCCTTCTATACCGTCTGATAGGTTTAAAAAATACCCGGCTTATCTGGTCTACGGACGCGCAGACAAAAAGGAATTTACCCTTATAAATAAGCTCCAAAATAATGAGCTTGTAAGACTCGGGCCTTTCTATTTGGTTTGGGATAATCTTAGTCATCCTGAGCTTAGGGCTGAGGGTGGCGAGGGCTGGCCCTATGAGGTCACCACGATAGACCTTATCAACTTCTCTGACCGTTTTCCTAATATGTCTCCGCCAAAGGATAGTTCGCCGGTGGTAAAGAATGGCTTTTTGGCTTTTCGCAAACACTGTATGACCTGCCACACAATTAATGGGGAGGGTGGTAGAAAATCCGTGGAGCTAAACTACCCGGTCAGTGTGACTGAATACTTTAAAGAATCCTGGCTCATAAGATGGATAGATAAACCTACAAGCATAAGATACAATACGACTATGCCTGCATTAGATCTGTATTTGAAAGATCGAGAAACGACTATAAAGAACATCATCGCTTATCTTAGGGCAATGAAAGATAATAAACGGAAGCCATTGCCTGAGAAAGATTAAAATCGGGTTGGGTCTTGGATATAAAATGATGAAATAATCGCTTACCTAAGATTCGACTATCCTTGACATCTTTCCACATGCTATGTATGGTTTTCCATAATGAAGACAACGCTTGTTATACATGGCGACGTTGTAAAGCGTCTCTGTAAGGAAGCGACCAGGCGCGATTATTTCAGAACTGGTAGAGACCGCTCTCCGATTGATGCTAGAGCCGCGTCAGGGTGCTCAGTCCGAGATTACGCCCCTGCCCGTATTTGATTTAGGAGGCGCTTATATAGATATTGCCGGCCGTGATGTCCTTTACCGGGCGATGGAAGGGCGCTGATGTTTGTTGTTGATACCAATATTAGTACCCATACGCGTGTGTTTTATCGTCCAATCTTGTTTGATCAAGCCTGGCTTTTTATCTCTACGCTCTTGGTCTCGCCGAGCCTGCGTCTGCTCTCAGAAGGGGAGCGTCATGCCAAGATAGCGGCAAGGAAATTTCAAGAAATTCAGGATCTGCAAGGCAACATTATTTACGATGCCCATACCACCATATTGATGCGAGAGCACGGGATCCGACAAATATACACGCGGGATACAGATTTTCATCGTTTCTCTTTCCTAGGGGGTTATTGATCCTCTAAACCTATAGGATACTGGATCGGTTTGTTTAACAATCTTCTGGAGGATTCCTTGATACAGCCAAATGAATATGTAAGAAATCTAGTTCCCTATGTTCCGGGAAAGCCCATTGAGGAGCTTGAGCGCGAACTCGGTATTGGGGACGCGATAAAGATCGCATCGAATGAGAACCCACTTGGTCCTTCTCCGCTTGCTCTTCGCGCTGTATGTGAGTACCTAACTAAACTGAACCGTTATCCCGATGGGGATGCATTTTATCTAAGGAATAAGCTTGCCAAGAGACTCGGTGTAAAACCTGAGAACTTGATTTTTGGAAACGGCTCAAACGAGGTAATAGAGATTGTCGCAAGGACTTTTATGAAACCCGGCGATGAGGCCATAATGGGGGAGTTTGCCTTTGTAGTTTTTCCAATTGTCACACAGGCCGTCGGCGCAAGGACGGTAATATCCCCTATGCCTGAACTTACTCACAATCTAAAGGATATGTTTGAGCGTATAACACCCAAGACCCGGGCTGTATTTATCGCAAATCCAAATAACCCTACAGGGACCATGGTAAAAAGGGGCGAACTCGAATGGTTTCTCGAAAGGGTGCCTGAAGACATAATTGTCGTTATAGACGAGGCCTACTTCGACTATGTTGACGACCCTCAATATCCTAATTCCCTCAATTATCAGGGCCTTGGAAAATCAATAATTACGGTTAGAACATTCTCAAAAATATATGGGCTTGCGGGGCTAAGACTCGGATTCGGGGTATCTTCAGATGAAATCATTTCATACATGAGCCGTGTAAGAGAGCCTTTTAACGTAAACTCACTCGCCCAGATAGCCGCCATTGCTGCGCTCGATGATGTGGAGCATGTAAAGAGGTCTAAGGAGATAAATAAAGAAGGGCTCCGGTACTTAACAAAGGAGCTCAAGAAACTCGGTCTTTCATTTGCCTCTTCTTTTGCGAACTTTATTCTTGTGGACTTGGGTGCTGATTCTATACCTATCTATAACGCCCTCTTAAGAGAAGGGGTAATAGTAAGACCCGTCATTAACTATGGACTTAAGACCCATATACGCGTGACGGTTGGACTACCTTGGGAGAATGAGAGGTTTATTAGGGCTATAACGAGGGTCTTGGGGAGATGAGATTTTGAATTCACTTTCGTAAGGCCTTTGTTTCAGAAGAGGAGTACCTTAAAATCGCGGATGAGGATACTCGATATGGACTTTTCTAAGATAACCATAATCGGTCTTGGACTTATAGGTAGTTCACTTGCTTGGGGATTAAAAAAATCGAGTCGGGTAGGGGAGGTATTTGGAGTTGATATAGATAAGAAGGCCGTGGATTATGCCATTAGTGAAGGGATTATTGACAGTGGTTCCGAGGAGATTAAAGAAGGAATTGACCAATCACGGGTAGTTGTAATTGCCACCCATGTTGGACTTATCCCCAGACTTGCAAAATCTGTCTCTTCTATTGCCTCTGCCGGAACCATAATCACCGATGTGGGGAGTATAAAAAGAAGGATAGTCGAAGAGGTTGAAGACTCCCTTCCTTCCTATCTCTACTTTGTCGGTGGTCATCCAATAGCGGGAACTGAACTTTCCGGCATCTGGGCGGCGGATTTTAGGCTCTTTCAGGGAAAGAGGTGTATTCTAACCCCTACATCAAAAACTAATTCCGAGGCCCTAAACAGCATTAAGGATATCTGGGAGTCCGTAGGCGCCCATGTCTTCACAATGGATGCCGAGACCCATGACCGCGTGTTCGGATTTGTAAGCCATCTCCCCCACGTCATTGCCTATGCTCTAATAAATGCCGTAGCCTCCATAAAGGAACCGGACAATATACTTGACTTTGCAGGCGGGGGACTCAGGGATTATACGAGGATAGGCTCCAGCTCTCCTGATATGTGGAGTGATATATTTCTTGGAAATAGGGAAAATACGCTAGAGGCTATCTATGGCTTTAAAAGGGCCTTGGAGAATATAGAGGGGCTGATAAAGGCAGGGGATAAAGAGGGATTAAAAGAGGAGCTCAAGAAGGCTGTTGAGATTAGAGGTAGGATGGTCAAGTAATCGGTTTTAAAAATTCTCTTTAAAGATTCCTCAATTTCCTTGATTCTATATTTTTGTTTATTTATTATAATGTCAAGTCATACCCCAAATCCGGCTAATTAGTACATACATTCTGAGCGAGGCGAAGGATCTCAATGTTATTAGCCCTTCACTGTGCTTAGGGTAACTATTAATCGGATTTAGGATTATCCACTCTAAAGAGGTGAGGCAACCATGGCAAGAACAAACATACCAGCAGATTATAAGCCGCCTGTGGATCATGATGAGTTTATAACGGGTTTTACGGACAGGCCGGAGGATCGGATTGATATGGGCATCTTATTTGTAGGCGCGGGGCCAGCAAGCCTTGCCGGGGCAATTCGTCTGGCTCAACTTCTGAACGAGGAGCCAGAATTGATGTCATCCCTGGGGGAGATTCCTATTGGGATAATTGAGAAGGGAAAGTACCCCGGGGCGCATCTTCTTTCCGGGGCCGTGGTAAACCCCATTGCATTCCGAAAACTCTTTCCAGAACTTAAAGACAACGAATTTCCATTCTTCGGTCCTGTAGAGAAAGAAACGGTCTATTTCCTGACATCACGCGGCGCGATTCCATTTCCTATAACCCCTCCGACAATGCAGAATCATGGAAATTATGTTGCCTCTATTAGTAAGATGGGGGCGTGGCTTGCCGAGAAGGCTGAAGCCCTAGGAGTATTAATCCTAAATGAGACCGCTGGTATGAAGCTCATAGTAGAGGACGGCATTGTAAAGGGCGTTCGAACTGGCGATAAGGGACTCGATAGAGATGGCAACCCGATGGGGAATTTTCAGCCCGGCTCTGATATTTCTGCAAAGGTCACAGTCCTTGGCGAAGGAACTCAAGGGCATCTTATGCAGGCATTAATAGAGCACTTTGGGATAAAGAGACCCAATCCGCAGGTTCATGCCCTTGGAGTTAAAGAGATATGGGAGGTGCCTAAGCCACTCGACCGTGTCATACACACGATGGGCTGGCCTCTTCGCGGCGGAAAAAAATACAACGAATTCGGCGGGAGCTTTATATACCCTATGGGAAAAGATAAGGTATCTCTCGGTCTTGTCGTGGGGCTTGACTATACGGATGCTACGCTCTCTGTCCATGACCTTCTTCAAGAATTAAAAACCCATCCCCTGCTTAAGGGGATTCTCGATGGCGGAAGGCGTGCAGACCAAGGCTGGGGGGCAAAGACGATTCCGGAAGGCGGATTTTATTCACTCCCTGAGCGTTTTCATGTCCCTGGTGCCCTGATGATTGGGGATTGTGCGGGTTTTGTCAACGTTCCAGCGCTTAAGGGGATTCACTATGCCATGTGGTCTGGGATCTTGGCAGCTGAGACAATATTTGATGTTCTAAAATCCAATCGAGATCCACAGGCTCAGGGTGCTCTGGCTGGATATGGTATAGCCATAAAGGAGAGCTTTATATGGAGTGACCTCTATAAGGTCAGGAATATGCGTCAGGCATTCCAGTATGGGTTTATGCCTGGCACTATGCTTGCAGGGCTTATGACTATAACCAATGGGGCATTTCCCGGATGGAGGTTCCGTGTCCATAGGGACAGCGAGCACCCGATGTTTAAGGGAAACAGGACATATCCGAAGCCCGATAATAAATATATATTCGATAAGCTCACAAGCGTCTATGCAAGTGGCAACAGGACTCGCGACAATCAGCCAAGCCATCTGCGAGTGAGAACAGATGTCCCTGAGATCATCGCCGAAACCTGGGTCAATATGTGTCCTGCACAGGTCTACGAATTGGTTGAAAAGGACGGACACAAGCACCTGGAGATCAATCCCACCAACTGCATCCATTGCGGCGCTATTACATCGAAGGGAGGTCGCCTAACCCCTCCCGAAGGCGGCGGTGGGCCCGAGTATACGGAGACGTGATTTAGTAGCATACTTAGAACCTCTGTTATTCTTAACCTTGCTTAAATGAGGCCTGCATCTAAGAGTATATAGACTGTGGAATTGCCAGATATATCCACCATTACCCCCTTTCCACCTCCGAGAGGTACATTTCCATCCGCGCGAGGGGCATTGAAATTCAGCTCGACTGAATCATTGACCCTAAGGTTTGTTCCTGAGGCGAGCGTATGTCCATCTGTATCTTTTATAGTTATGTTCACACCGCTAAGGTTTCCACCCCCACCACCGTTACCGCTTAGCCCTAACCCTCCATTAACTACTGTAATATGAATGTGTCCTTTATATGCCTTATTCCTCGGGGGTATCATAAGAAGTTGTAAACCCTCTATTCCGATAGAGGGTGTCTGCAGTGTAAATGCATATCTGGACGGTCCTATACTTACAAAATCAAATGCCTCTGCTCCCACAGTTCCTATTAGAAACACAACTGTTAGTACTGAAATTACTCTTTTCATGGCGATATACCTCACCAACATTTATTTTTAGTCCTGCCTGTAAAAAGTAACTCCATGTCAAGACTACTTACAAGGGGGTATTGATGTATATTATTCCAGTGTGTATTTAGGGGCGATCACAGTAGTTGATATATGCAGCCTTAAGGCTCTAAATATCTCAATGTCAATGAGAGAGCCTGACTTATCATGTTCAACGTGGGTGCCGGGGAAGGCTTGATGTCATCTCCAATTTATACTGCTTTCACTCTTTTTTCCTGTGGTTTTTATTCATAACCATTTTCATTTGAAATAAGACATAATCGGTGTTCTTGTTCGCGACCTATCCAATAGAGGGGAATTAAAACCGAGTAGTCCACCTGTCTTACCGGTAGACATATGTTATGGATTAATTCTGAATTTGATAGAAAAATAGTATTTGACAATATTAGTTCATTAGGATATAATTCAGACATGAACGAATATTGTGGTAGAGAATGTGAAAAAGAGGACGAAGAGAACGCGTTTGTACTAAAGAGACTCATGTATACCGCTTCTCTTATAGAGGCACGGCTTGAGGCTGCACTGGAAGATACGGGTCTTTCCCTTTCTAAATTTGCGGTTCTCGATCGCCTGATGAAGGCCAGTGAGCCTATGCCACTCACCCGTCTTGCTGGGCAGCTTGCATGTGTTAAATCTAATGTTACACAACTTGTTGATCGCCTTGAGACAGACGGTCTTGTCGAGCGTAGAGATGATCCCGAAGATCGCCGTAGTGTCCTTGCTGTGATTACAGATAAGGGGCGGCATCGTTATGAGATTGGGGGTGAGGCATTGATGGCGGTGGCAAAAGAGTTACTCAAATCTTTTAGTAAAGAAGAAATAGAGCTCCTTAATCGCTTATTAGATAGGTTTAATAGGAACTAAAAGGGAATTTTTTGTTCTAGATGTTCATTATTGAATAATCTAGATACTGAATGATACAGATTTGAACTTAACAAAGGAGGTTATAAATGTATAAATCAGTTATAGGTAGCGTTGAAAGATTGGCGATTGGGGATCGATCTCGGCTCTTTTACTCAATGGGAAATAGATCAGCCGATATGCATACGGTGGGGCATTCAAGTAGTAATAGAGTATTGAGCTATAAAAGTTTATCTGATGGAGAACTGATCAAGAGCTTTGTAGAAAACCATAATGAAGAGGCTTTTAACGAGATTGTAAATCGTTATGGAGATAAGGTCTATAGGACTGCATTGAGGATTACTCGTAATCCCAGTGATGCAGAAGATGTCTTACAAGAGGTATTTATCATTCTTATTGAGAAGCTCAATACATTCCATGAGAAGTCTAAATTTTCAACCTGGCTCTATAGAGTCGCATCAAATGCTAGTTTCATGCGCCTTAGAACTGAAAAAAAGAAATATAGAAATGAAGTTACCCTTGAGAACTATGCTCCATATGACGAAAATGGGACACTTAAGGGGATTGAAATAAAGGACTGGAGTAACAGACCCGATGAGGTGCTCCTCAATAGAGAAGAGATGGAGATGATTGAAAAGGCAGTAAATGAGCTTCCGGTGTCATACAGAACTGTTTTTCATCTAAGAGACATAGAGGGGCTTACAGATTATGAGACTGCGAAGGTATTAGGACTTTCTGTTAGCGCTGTTAAGTCTAGGATTCACAGGGCAAGGCTATATCTTAGGGATAGACTTTCGGATTATTTTTCTGGGAATAGGAAAAATAACTCGCATCTTCCCTATTTGGATTTGTATCCAAATAGGGAAGTAGCTCCAAATATAATAGCCCAAAAAAGATAATGACGCTCCACAGTTCGATTTCGGCAACTCACTAATCGAAGGGATGAAAAGATGACAAAGTATTTGGAAAAGATGGAAGACGAGGTTTTTGTATGGCCACATATATCTATTCATTCGCTGAATCCCAGGTTCAGGGCTCAGCTTGAGCATTTGGTACACCAATAATAGTGCACTTGACGAAAATGAAAGAGCCTTTGTCACACTGACATAGAGTTATTGAGAAGAAGGCTTGCCGAATTAGAAGCAACCGGTTGTAAACTATACATAGTTGAAAGCGAAAAAAGAAGGTTACCTATTAATATGAGACAATGCCCTTTGAAACGAATAGGGTTGGGTACAACAAGATAGAAAGAAGGAGTTAATTGATTGGAGTCCAGGTTTGAATTGAGTGTATTTCGAGTGATATTCCTCATTACGGTGCTCGGACTATTACTTCCAACTCAGGTCTTCTGGTTCCGCACCGGATGGCATGCCATTCGGCAGATTCGTTCACCGAGATGGAACCGTATCCTTAGAATTCTGCTGGTTCTCGCTGCCATATGGCTGATTGTCGTGCTTGTAGACCGGATTTTCGGGCACTTCATTCCGTATCAAGGACTGTGGCTCTGGATGGCCACAGTGGCACATCTCTGGTTGCTCCCTTCATTCTTTGCATTTTTGTTGGTGAAGCTAGTCCATTCAGTGGAATATATCTGGGGTAGGGTGATGGCTCCTCGATCCGGTGTCAAGGATAGTGTGGCGGTGGACACGACGCGGCGATCATTCTTCCGTTATGCCGCCGTAATTGCCGGTGCGGTTCCGATTGTCGCAGCTGTGTATGGCTATGCAAAGGAGAGGCTGCGATATACCGTGCGCCGTGTTGAAGTTCCTATATCGAACCTACCATCAGCGCTGGACGGATTTAAGATTGTGCATCTCAGCGACATACACATCGGAGACTTTATGCCTCGTGACGAGGTGAGGCGTGCTGTAGATATGGCCAACGGGCTTGGGGCGCATGTTGCATTTGTAACCGGAGATTTCATCACAGATGAACACGATCCACTAGAGGCGTGCATAGCCGAGTTAAGTCGGCTAAGGGCACCCTTGGGGGTGTGGGGGTGTAATGGCAATCACGAGATATACGCAGACGCCGAGGAGAGGGCACAGGAGCTATTCCAGAGATACGGTATGCATCTGCTGCGCCAAGAGAGTGTGTCGCTGCGGTGGCGTGGGGGAGAGATTAATCTCATCGGCGTTGACTACCAAAGGGAGCGCCTATTTGAAAGTGGGCTTCCGCCCATGCTAACGGAGATTGAATCGCTGGTACGGCGCGATGTGCCGAATGTTCTCCTATCGCATAATCCGAATAGCTTTTATCGCGCCGCTGAGTTAGGCATCGAGTTGAGCCTAGCGGGTCACACCCATGGTGGGCAGATACAGGTGGAAATCCTCGACCACAGATGGAGCCCGGCACGGTTTATCACTAGGTTTGTTGCTGGGCTGTATACCCTGCCAGTGGGTGACGGTACAAAGCAGGCATACTTGTATGTAAATCGAGGATTGGGAACCATTGGGGTTCCGGTACGTTTGGGAGTCCCGCCGGAGATTACGCTGTTAACCCTGAGGTCAGGCTAATAGCCTTAAGGTGCACAATAAAAAGCAAGGAGGCGCGTTATGAAAATTGGATTACAAATCGTGCGTTTCAACTGGCCGGGTAGCCCAGACAATATTGGCAAAAGGTTGGCTGAGATTGGTAAAACGGCCGATGAGGTCGGTTTTGACAGCATATGGCTGATGGATCACTTCTTCCAATTAGATATGGCGCAATTTGGTCTATCACCAAAAGATCCCATGCTGGATAGCTATACTGCGCTTGGCTATCTGTCTGCAGTCACCAGGCGCGCCCGTTTGGGTACAATGGTAACTGGTGTAGTTTATCGCCATCCTGGTCACCTGATAAAGATTGTCTCAAGCCTGGATGTAATCTCAGGTGGACGCGCCTACCTAGGGATTGGCGCGGCCTGGTACGAACGAGAGGCAATTGGGCTGGGCCTACCTTTTCCGCCTTTAAAGGAACGCCTTGAACGTTTAGAGGAAACACTGCAGATTGCAAAGCAGGTGTGGTCAGATTCGGGTGGGGTTAGGCCATATAATGGCAAATACTATCAACTCGCTGAGCCAATTAACAGTCCATCTCCAATTTCAAAACCCCATCCGCCTATCTTGGTCGGTGGTTGGGGTGAAAAGAAGACCCTGCGACTCGTCGCCAAGTATGCCGATGCCTGTAATCTTTACGCTCCCCCTTTTACTAGTAAGGATGAGATAGTCAGGAAGCTCGATGTGCTGAAGCGCCATTGTGAGGATGTTGGTCGACCTTACGATGAGATTGAGCGCACTGCCTTGGGTATGGTCAATCTGGGGGCTGGTGGTATGTCGGTGTCTGATGTAATCGCTATGTGCCGCACACTGGCAGACATGGGTATACAGCACTTTATTTTTAGTATGCCCAACGACTATAAAATCACACCAATCGAAATTATCGGTCGTGATGTGATTCCAGTCGTAACCAAATTCTAAAAAGAATCCCGCTGCCTACAGACGCAATTTTTTAAGGGTTAGAGGTGGAAGTAAATCCACTGAGAAGCAAGATTTAAAATGAAAACAGGTGATTAGAGGCCAAGCGATATGATAAACAAGAATACTTTGTTCAACAGTTCGTTACTATTTACCCTTACAGGGCTGACCTTACTACTAATAAGTTGCAATAGGCGGCAGGTCCCTGTGGCCCCACCACCTCCAAAGGTGACAGTGGGTCAGCCTGTCGTGCGAGAGCTTATCGAGTGGGATGAATATATTGGGCGCCTTGAGGCAGTTGATTCAGTGGAGGTAAGGGCACGGGTCAGTGGTTATTTGCAATCGGTTCATTTTAAGGAGGGTGCGATTGTAAAGAAAGGTGATTTGCTCTTTGTAATAGACCCTCGTCCATATCAGGCAGAACTGGACCGAGCTGAGGCAGAACTAAAGCTGGCTAAGGCTCGTCTGGAGCTAGCCAAAAACAATCTGGCAAGGGCAAAGAAGCTCCTCAGTGCACATGCCATTTCTGAGGAAGAGGCCGATACCAGAGCCTCAGACGAACGCGTGGCTCTGGCCACAGTTGAACAATCGGAGGCTGCAGTCCAAGCTGCAAGGCTAAATGTGGAATTTACTCGTGTCACGGCGCCCATTAGCGGACGTATTAGCCGTAAGCTCGTTACAGAGGGCAATCTTATCAACGGCGGGACAGGCGGCACGCTGCTTACCACTATTGTTTCCCTTGACCCCATCTATTGCTATGCCGAGGCTGATGAGCAGTCCTTTCTTAAATACACTCGACTTGCGCGTGAAGGTAGGCGCCCCAGCTCAAGAGAAGTGAGAAACCCTGCTTACCTCGCTTTGGTAGATGAAATGGGATTTCCCCATAAGGGCTATATAGATTTCGTGGATAATCGGCTTGATCCAAATACAGGGACGATAACGGGAAGAGCTGTCTTCCCAAATCCTGACCTTACCCTAACACCGGGGCTATTTGCCCGCATTCGAATACCAGGTAGTGGTAAATACAAGGCGATTTTGATTCCTGATGAGGCTATTGTAAGCGACCAATCACAGAAATATGTCTTTGTGGTAGATGACAAGAATATAGTGAAACAGCGCGGCGTTAAATTAGGGCCGAGTGCAGGTGGTCTGCGGATCATTAGAGAAGGGATAAAGCCTGAGGATTGGGTGATAGTAAGTGGGGTGCAGCGCGCACGGCCAGGGGTAGTAGTTGATCCACAGAGGAAGAACATAACTATGAATCATGATCTCTTAAGTCCGGAATCAGAGGTCCTAAATCCAGATTTAATCCCCCATTCTAAAAGTGAGAAGGGAGGCTGAGGCTATGAGATTTTCCCGATTTTTTATTGATAGACCTGTATTTGCCACTGTGATTTCTGTAGTGATTGTTATAGTGGGTTTAATCGCCTATTTCACACTGCCTGTAACACAATACCCGGCAGTGGTTCCTCCCACCGTTGTAGTTCGCGCCAGTTATCCGGGTGCTACGCCGGATGTCATAGCCAAGACTGTAGCAACCCCACTTGAACAAGAGATAAATGGAATCGAGGATATGCTCTATATGTCGTCTTCATCCACAAGAGATGGCCAGATGCAACTGACCATTACCTTCAAACTGGGTACAGACATTGATAAGGCCCAGGTCTTGGTGGAAAACCGGGTGGCTGTTGCCGAGCCAAGGTTGCCAGAGGAGGTGCGACGTCAAGGGGTTACTGTCAGGAAAAGCTCACCCGACCTACTCATGGTAGTGCATCTAATTTCACCCGATAACCGATATGACCAACTCTACATCGGCAACTATGCCCTAATCAATATCCGTGATGTACTTGCCCGATTGAAAGGAGTAGGGGATATAATTGTGTTTGGCCTGCGTGAATATAGCATGCGCGTCTGGCTCGATCCAGAGAATCTTGCCTCACTTAATATGACTGCGGATGATGTGGTACGGGCGCTCAGAGAGCAAAACGTGCAGGTTGCTTCAGGGGTAATTGGCCAGCCTCCTGTGCCAAAGGGAAATGCCCTTCAGGTTAATGTCAATACATTGGGCCGTTTGATAGATCCGGGACAATTTGGCGACATAGTGGTGAAAACCGGTGAGAACGGGCGGATAACACGATTAAAGGATGTCGCCAGGGTTGAGTTGGGCGCGCGCGACTATTCGGTTAATAGCTACCTCAACGGAAAACCAGCAGTGGCAATTGTGGTCTTTCAATTACCCGGCTCTAATGCCCTTGCCACTTCTCAAGGGATTCGAAAGACTATGGCTGAACTTAGCAATCAGTTTCCCTCCGGCTTGAAATATCAAATAGTTTATGACCCTACGATCTTTATACAAGAATCGGTTAATGCTGTAATTCATACACTCTTTGTGGCGTTTATCTTGGTATTCATAGTAGTTCTGGTCTTTCTACAGGACTGGCGGGCTACGCTCCTCCCAATGATTGATGTAGTTGTGTCATTAATTGGCACATTCGCCGTTATGGCGGCACTGGGCTTTTCTCTTAATAACCTATCTTTATTCGGTTTGGTACTGGCCATAGGAATAGTAGTGGATGATGCTATTGTCGTGGTCGAAAATATTGTGCGCTGGATATCTAAGGGGCTTTCTCCACGTGAGGCTACACTCAAGGCAATGGAAGAGATAACCGGTCCAGTGCTTGCCATCACCGTTGTTTTGAGCGCTGTCTTTATTCCCACCGCTTTTCTATCGGGCATAAGCGGCCAATTCTACCGACAGTTTGCCCTCACCATTGCTATATCAACTATCATTTCAGCCATTAATGCCCTTACTATGGCTCCTGCTCGGGCTGTCCAGATCGTCAGGCCTCCTAATGGGGAAAATCAATCAAAGAGACGCGAGGCGCTGCCCCGTTTGGGAATTGCCCTAATCTTTGGGTTCGTATCATACTCGTTTTTGACCCCATACGTGGTACCTCTGCTTGGTTTGACGAATCAGGTGCACGGCATGTATGAGAGTGCCGGACAGTCCTCTGCCACTACAGTAATCTGGGTGCTCCGTATAGCTCTCTTTATCATTGGTGGCATCGTGGGATGGTTTATGGGTCCCTATATCAACCGACTCCTTGGCGGGTTTTTCAATGGATTCAACTGGTTCTTTAGTCATGCGACCAATAAGTATGGGCAGATGGTAAGGAGGCTACTGCGTCTTAGTACAGTTGCACTGTTAGTTTACTGTGGCCTGATCGGCCTCACCTACCTAGGATTCACAAGTGTACCGGTAGGGTTCATACCTGCTCAGGATCAAGGGTATCTGATTGTAAATGTCCAACTTCCCGACGCCGCTTCTTTAGAGCGAACAGACTCGGTAATTCGTAGGGCTAATGATATTATTCTTCAATCGCCTGGCGTGGAGGGTACGGTGGGTTTTGCCGGATTTTCAGCGGCGACTAGATCAAACAATTCAAATGCCGGGGCAATCTTTGTTCCTTTAAAGCCCTTTGATGAGCGAGCGAGGCACGGTCCAAGCGCTGATGAGATCGCAATGAATCTCCGTATGAAGCTATCAGAGATACAAGAGGCTTATATTGCGGTTTTTCCCCCGCCTCCTGTTCGAGGACTTGGAACATCGGGTGGCTTCACTATGGAGGTGCAGGACCGCTCCGGGGCCGGTTTTTTCGCATTGCAATCGGCAACCGAGGAGTTAGTTGCTGTGGCAAATCAACAACCGGGTCTTGTGGGGGTTTTTACCGCCTTTCGTGCCAACACGCCTCAGCTTTATGCTGATGTAGACCGCACTAAGGCAAAGAAGCTCAATGTTCCGTTAAATAATATCTTCGATACTCTTCAGATTTATCTAGGGTCTTTATATGTCAATGATTTTAACCTATTCGGGCGTACCTACCAGGTAATGGCACAAGCGGAGGGCTCTTTCCGCGCTGAACCGGAGGATATAATAAAGCTCAAGACTCGTAGTGAAACTGGGGCGATGGTGCCGCTGGGTTCGCTTGTTGATGTGCGCTGGGCAACTGGACCAGACCGGGTTGTTCGCTACAATATGTTTCCTGCGGCTGAGGTTTATGGCAATACAGCCCCCGGATTTAGCTCAGGCCAGGCAATCGCGACGATGGAGGGGCTGGCAAGAAAGGTGCTTCCCAGCGGAATGGGTTTTGAGTGGACAGACCTTGCCTACCAGGAGAAGATAGCGGGCAACACTGCGATTTATATATTTCCACTCTGCGTGCTCTTTGTATTTCTCGTACTTGCCGCTTTATACGAAAGCTGGTCTTTACCCCTGGTCATTATACTAATTGTGCCCATGTGTCTCCTGTGCTCAATAGCGGGGATATGGCTAAGCGGTATAGATAACAATATACTGACCCAAATCGGTTTTGTGGTACTCGTTGGCCTAGCCTGCAAGAATTCCATTTTAATAGTTGAGTTTGCTAAGGACCAAGAGCAATTAGGGAAAGACCGCCTTACGGCTGTGGTCGAAGCCAGTCGTATAAGGCTTCGACCCATTCTAATGACATCCTTTGCTTTTATCTTTGGTGTTATACCCCTTGTTCTGGCCCAGGGAGCGGGTGCTGAGATGCGCCAGGCACTAGGTACGGCAGTATTCAGCGGAATGTTGGGGGTTACGCTCTTTGGATTGTTTCTAACCCCGATCTTTTACATTGTCATCCGCTGGCTTGTCGAGCGTAAGAGTGAGGGGTCCATTCATTACAACTTAGAGGAAGACAAATTATGATAATGGTATTGATTCTCAAGAAGGGAAGGGGTCTTATTCATTCAGAGGTTATTAAGACAGCGCTTCTTCCCCTACTACTGGGACTTATTACACTGACTGGATGCATGGCTGGACCGGATTATAAACAACCACAAACCCAATTACCGAAGAAGTTTGCGAACGAGACCGGAAATAGCTTTTCCAATAAAAATGCAGAGACCCTTTGGTGGCGCGGCTTTAACGACAAAAAGCTCAATCAACTGATTGAACTTGCGATTATGGGTAATTATGGCCTACGTATTGCTACGGCTAATCTCCGTGAGGCCCGAGCCTTGAGGTCCGAAACGAGGTTTGACCTTTATCCTACCGTGACATCTCAGGCATCATATACAAGAGAGCGCCTGAGTACAAGGGTGTCACCAGTTCCTTTAGAACGTGATATTAATTTGTACGATGCCGGATTTGATGCGACATGGGAGATTGATTTCTTCGGGCGCGTGCGTCGCTCATTAGAGGCAAGTACGGCAGAAATAGAGGCCGCAGAGGCCAAACGCCAAGATGTGATTGTGAGCATCCTGGCTGAGGTCGCAAGAAACTATTTTGAACTTCGCGGGGCACAGCACCAGCTCGAGGTTGCCCGTAGAAATGCTGAGAATCAGAAACAGACCTTTGATCTGACTATTGCAGTGCTCAAAGGGGGTAGGGGTACCGAACTGGATACCTCGCGAGCTCAGGCTCAATTAAATTCTACACTGGCTACCATTCCGCCATTGGAGGCTACTATTAAACGGGCAATATATAGATTGAGCATCCTCACTGGTCAGCAACCCTCAGCCTTAGAGCGGGATTTATCGGGGCCACTGCCGCTTCCTAATCTACCAAATCTGGTGGCACTCGGAAGGCCTGAAGACCTATTGAGACGACGTCCTGACATAAGGGTTGCAGAGCGTAATCTGGCGGCTTCAACTGCACGCATTGGGGTGGCTACTGCCGACCTTTTCCCACGGATCACTTTCATTGGTAGCATAGCCCTTAAGGCCAATTCCTTTGCAGGTCTCTTTAAAAGCGGTAGCAGTATGTTCTTTTTCGGCCCCCAAATCTTTTGGGCCGCCTTTGATCTGGGACGTGTAAGGGCCCGAATAAAGGCTGCGGGTGCGCGCGCCGAGGCGGCTTTGGCGCAATACGAACAGACCGTCTTACTCGCGCTTGAGGAAGCGGAAGATGCGCTTGTTGATTTCAATCGCCAGAAAGAGCGCCTTGAATTCCTTCGTATCTCGGCTCAAGCAAGTGAGAAGGCTGTGAAATTAGCCCAGCTTCGTTACCAATACGGCGTGGCGGATTTTCTCACTGTGCTTGATGCCGAACGCACTTTGTTACAAGCTCAGGATCAGCTCGCACAAAGTGAAACAACTACAGCCACTGCCTTAATTGCCGTCTATAAGGCTCTCGGGGGCGGATGGGAAGAAGTAGAGAAGGAGAATCAATATGAAAACAAATTAAGCGATAAAACTAAATAATGGCGGGTTCGGCCAGAAGGTTAAATACATCATACAGACCAGACGAGTTCTACAATCTTCTTTTATATCTTATTTTGTATTACATTAGAATACTCATATTAATCTTACCGAAAAACTTTTTGTTGACATTAAGCCGTCTTTCGTGTTATAAATTGTCCATAAATCGGTTTATATAGGAAAAAAGAAGGAGAAGGGCGATGATAAAACGGGGTTTAGTTGCCTTTATGTCTGTGGCTTTGATGTTGATGATAGCTATGTCGGCAAGGGCGGCCAATTTGACACACTGTGAGATGAGTTTTACCCTTAAGGGTTGGTCGGTTATATATAAGTCCTACAACGGTGAGGGCACAATTACATGTGACAATGGCCAAAAGGCGCGGGTGAGAGTTAGGGCTAGGGGGCTAGGTCTTACCGCAGGCAAGTCCGAGATCCACGAAGGGGTGGGTAAGTTCTCTGAGGTGAAGAGTATCAATGAACTGTTTGGAAGCTATGTTGCTGCGGCCGCCCAGGCGGGGGCTGTGAAGTCCGCTCAGGGAACAGTGATGACCAAAGGAGAGGTCTCACTTGCTTTAGGTGGCAAGGGTTCCGGATTTGAACTCGGCTTAACCATTGATAAATTTACGATCACCAGGTTGAAATAGTGATAGCAACTTGATATATCCACCATCCTGATTAAAGGCATCTTAAGCCGCCGTCAATTAAATATTCTCTATTTAATGTGCGCTTGTGAATACTAATCCTTTCTCTGCGCTACTCTTAGACTCTGGTGGTGGATGGACATCTGATGAAGAGAATTCTTTTATTCTTTTTGGAAACCCAGTGTTCTCTCTGTCCCTTAAAGGAACCACCGTGGGTATTAATCCGCCCAATAAAGGTCTAAATTCCATCCGCGATCCGATTTCTATTTTAGAGGGCTATATAAGTGAAGGATACCTCGCTGTTGGATATCTGGGTTATGAGTTTTCTCGGTTTACGCAAGAAGGATTTCTTCCCATTCGAAAGAAAGAGGGAGAATCGTTTCCCACCATGTATTTTCTCTTCTTTAGAAAGGAGGATATGGTTTCAGGTAAGATTGAGAGCCTGAAGCGTATGATTCAAACTCCTTCTCAAGATAATCTGAGAGAATTAGGTAGCCTATACGCCAATATGTCTAAGGATGAATATACAGACATGGTCAGGCGTGCCAAAGCCTATATTGAAAGCGGAGACATCTATCAGGTGAATCTATCGCAGAGGTTTACGACTTCTATTAGGTCTTCTCCGATTGCCTATTTCCTTAGCCTTTATGATATACAGCCAGTTCCATTTGGGTGCTATATAGATTTTGGGGGATTCCAGTTGATAAGCGGCTCTATGGAGCTTTTCTTGAAAAGAAGGGGGAGTAGATTGATTACGAGGCCTATTAAGGGGACTAGAAGAAGGGGACTTACAAGCGAGGCCGATGCGATTTTAAAGGCAGAGCTTATCAGTAGTGAGAAGGAGAGAGCAGAGAACCTTATGATAGTTGACCTAATGAGAAATGACCTGGCAAGGGTATGCAAATACGGGACGGTGAAGGTAAATAAGCTCTTCAGCATTGAGTCCTACTCTACACTCTATCAAATGGTCTCAGAGATCGAGGGCCAGCTTAGGGATGGGGTTAAAATAAGCGATATTATCAAAAACACATTTCCCCCGGGGTCTGTTACAGGAGCTCCCAAGAGAAGGGCGCTGGAGATAATTGATGAGCTTGAGCCTCATATAAGAGGCCCATATTGCGGTGCTATTGGGGTTTTCTATCCGAATGGGGACTTTATACTGAGTGTGGCAATAAGAATTTTGGTTTCCAGGGGACATAGGGCAGTATTCTGGGTAGGCGGCGGAATTGTCTGGGATTCAGACCCTGAAAAGGAGTATGAAGAGACACTAGTTAAGGCTAGGGCTATTAATAAGGCCTTAGGAGTGGTAGAATAGGGCGGATAGCTGGGGTCAGAGTATACCCGAATATACCTTCCCCCGGCCCTGCAATGTTCGGATGAATATTGAGCAATGTGGGATATTGCTCTCAGATCGCATCTAAGCTGGCTAAGGCCCTCATAAGCGGTAACAAGGAGGACGAGGAGCGGTACGGGGAGAAATAGAACTCAGCGGTACAAATGCCGCGATTTCCTATTATCAGGATAGCGATGGGGATAATCCATTATTTGAGGATACCTTAGATGTTGATTAAGGAATTTATCTCTATAGACGGGCAGCGGATTGAAGAGGGATTTCCACTAAGGTCTCTGTTCTATGGTGAAGGGGTGTTCGAGACATTCAGGTGGAAGGCAAACCCGCCGGTTTTTTGGGATAGACATCTCCTCCGGATGAAGAGGGGGGCGGGGGTTTTAGGGATTCCATTTCCAGGGGTAGGGGATATAGAATGGATTATTGAGAGCGCCGTCTCGGACTCCCAAATCTCTGATGCATATGTAAAGATCTGCCTTCTCTCCAAGGGGAGTTCTGTTTTCTATGAAGCTCCGCGCGGGGCCTCAATTCTTGTCGTTATCCGTCAGTATCAGTCTCCGAATGAATTAATCAAGGCTCACATTTCATCCCTTAGGCGTAACTCTACATCGCCTATTCTAAGGATAAAATCCTTAAATTATCTGGAGAATATTATTGCTAGGAGGGAAGCTAGAGGATTGGGCTTTGATGAAGCCGTTTTTCTCAATGAGAGAAGTGAAATCACAGAAGGCAGCGCAAGCAATATTTTTTGGCTGAAGGACGGGGTTCTTTTTACGCCCTCACTTGAATGTGGGCTTCTTTCTGGTGTGATACGAGATGTTGTTATTGATATAGCTAGAGAGGTCGGTATGGGGATTGAAGAGGGACATTTTGATTTGGGTAGCTTGGCATCTTCTCGGTATGCATTCTTTACCAATTCCCTGATTGGTGCTATTCCTATATCCCAGATCGACGGCCTCAGACTCCAGTTGGATTCCCCAGATTTCAAGAAAATTAAGGCTATTCTTCTTGAAAGGCTCCTTTGGTAAGTATGGCTGGAATGCAATATTAACTTGAGTTCGACGTAAGGGTTGGGTATAGAAAGGTCTCCAAATGTGGTAG
>CAYMEO010000042.1:0-23378 GCA_964389705.1 uncultured Spirochaetia bacterium | reverse complement strand
CAGATCAGTTCCTTACACACCTCTTACCTGGTAAATATCTCCATACCACGTGCCTATTACATTCCTGCGTCATATTTTTTGATGGTTTAGGGATGTATAAGCAGTAAAAGGCTTAACATTACTGAGAGTGGTTTTTTAACTCTTTAGCTATATTGCCTACAACAGTTCGGGCATCACCAAATACCATCATTGTCTTTTCGTTATAGTAGAGTTCGTTTTCAATTCCTGCAAATCCTGGATTCATGCTGCGCTTAATAACTATAATCTGCTTGGCTTTGTCAACATCCAATATAGGCATTCCATAGATGGGACTACTCCTGTCATGGCGCGCCGCTGGATTTGTCACATCGTTGGCGCCGATTACAAGAGCTACATCTGCATCGGGAAATTCGGGATTAATATCGTCCATATCAATCAGTTCATCGTAGGGAACGTTTGCTTCTGCAAGCAGGACATTCATATGCCCCGGCATACGCCCGGCAACCGGGTGTATTGCGTATTTGATTGTAGCCCCGCGTTCCTTGAGGATGTCGGCTAACTCTCTGACTGCATGTTGTGCCTGTGCAGCGGCCATTCCATAGCCGGGAACGATGATAACGAGTTTTGCATTATCAAATATCTCTGCGGCTTCTTTAGGGGTACCTGAACGCACGGTTTTCGCGCCGAGTTCGGCAGCGGCTGATACATCTGATGGAACGACCTTTCCAAATGCACCAAATAGCACATTAGTAATAGATCGGTTCATAGCTCTACACATGAGAATTGAGAGTATAAAGCCTGATGCACCGTCAACTGCCCCACCGATGATTAAGATGTTATTTGAAAGTGCAAAGCCCAGAAGAGATGCTGAGATACCAGCGTATGAGTTCAATATTGCAATAACAGTTGGCATATCCGCTGCTCCAATAGGCAGGATCAGAAGCACACCAAAAGCCAAAGCCAAGGCCACCATAATATAGAACAGGAAGCTAGCCGATGGTACAAATATGAGAAATATGACGATTCCAACCATAACAGCAAGAATTGATATGTTAAAGAAATTCTGACCTTTGTATGTCCAGGGTGCTCCAGGCAGAATCCCTTGTAATTTGCCAAAAGCCATCATACTTCCCGTAAATGTCAAACTTCCCAGCATAACCTCAGAGCCAATAGATGTCATTCTTACCTTGGTTAGGTCTGCGCCATGATAGTATTCGGCAATACCTACCATAGCTGCAGCCAAAGCTCCAAATGCGTGTGACAAAGCAGTCCGCTGGGGCATTGCCGTCATAGGGGTCCAGGCTGCGATACCCACTCCAGCAATAGCGCCGACTATAGCTCCTACGATAATTCCCCAATAGCTGATTATTTCCTTTTGAACAAGTGTTCCGAGGATAGCCAGGAGCATTCCTATTGCGGCCAGCCTTTGTCCACGACGGGCTGTCTCCGGTGAGTTTAAGCCCTTGAGTCCAAGGATAAAGAGTATGGCAGATATAAGATAAACCAGATTAATGAGGGTGCTACCGGTCATGTTTCGCTTTTGCCTTTACCCTTTTTAAACATTTTTAACATGCGCTCTGTAATTAGGAATCCGCCTACTACATTGCACATTGCGGCAGCCACAGCTATGGTTCCAAGTATAGTGACCACAGGGCCATGTCCACTTCCGGCGATGATAATTGCTGCGACTACGGATATTGCAGAGATGGCATTAGTAGCTGACATAAGTGGCGTATGAAGCAGTGGTGGTACTCGCGATATTACCATAAATCCTACAAATCCGGCAAGGAAAAAGATGTATAATGCCTGTATATAATATGAAGTTGTATCCATTGGATAGATGTCCTTATTTAATTGCTTCTTTTATAGCCGGATGAACTATCTGTCCATTCTGGGTTATTAAAGAACCCTTGATTATGTCATCTGAGGGATCAATCTTGGCCGACTTCCCATCCGGGGAAATCAGATTCAAAAATGCAAGTATATTCCTTGCATATAGTACGCTTGCGTGAACTGGCATGGTGCTTGGAATATTGAGCAGCCCGATTATAGTTACTCGGTGTTTTATTACTTCCTTACCGGGTTCTGAAAGCGTGCAGTTGCCTCCCTGTTCTACTGCCATATCTACAATAACAGAGCCGGGTTTCATCTCTTTAACCATCTCTTCTGTGATCAGGATTGGGGCACGCTTTCCGGGAATAAGCGCTGTGCTGATAATAACATCGGCATCTTTTGAATGCTTGCGTATCAATTCTTGCTCTTTTTTATAGAATTCTTGGGGAAGCTCCTTAGCATATCCACTGACGTCTTCTGCCTGTTCATGGGGAACCTCAAGCGATACAAATTCCGCTCCGAGGCTCTTTACCTGTTCACCCGCCGCGGGTCTGACATCAAATGCAGTTACGATAGCACCTAGGCGCTTAGCCGTAGCTATTGCCTGAAGCCCCGCCACACCCGCACCTATTATGATTACCTTAGCGGGTTGAATGGTTCCGGCAGCCGTAGAGAGCATTGGAAAGAATCTGCCGCAGGTATTTGCTGCCATCAAGACAGCCTTATAACCAGCAACTGTGCTCATTGTGGAGAGCGCATCCATGCGTTGGGCCCGGGTAATTCTTGGTACCATCTCCATAGAGAGAGCAGTAATTTTTCGTTCAGCTAGTTTCTTTATAACCTCAGGGCTGGCAAAGGGCTGTAAAAAAGAGATAAGTATAGCTCCCGGTCTCATTTGTTCAATCTCATCAACTGTCGGTTTATTGACCTTTAATAGTATGTCTGCTTCAGAGAATACTGCCTGAGCAGTTGCGGCGATTGTAGCTCCAGCACCCTCAAACTCCTGGTCGCTAATAAAAGCCGCCTCTCCGGCTCCGGATTCAACAACTACCTGCATTCCTGCCTTTGTCATCTTACTCACGGTTTCAGGAACAGCGGCAACACGACGCTCACCAGGCAGTGTTTCTTTGGGGATTCCAATGCGCACTATTGCGCCTCCTATAAGAAATTGGAGAAGTGAATATACCCAATGTATTGTCTATCGTCAAGCTTTCTTTATCTTAAATCATTTATTATCTGTACTGTCCTTTAAGAATAGCTGCCATGTTTGAATCTCAGGGTTTGATGTAATGGGCTGGAAAGAGGAGGAGCTGTAGTCTCCTTCTCATTGCCTGGAACCGCTGCTCAATAACACCTGCAAATCGCTGGAGGAGTTCATATCCAAGATCATGGTCTTCTTTGCATTTTCTGCGAAGGTATTTCCCATCTAGAGCAATGGCTTCAGTAGGTGCAACTGCCCGGGCACTGAAACGCCATCGGTACGGTGGAAAGAGCCACGACCAACCGAGCACATCGCCTTCTCCAAGGGTCTGGATAGTAATGGGCTCTCGTTCAGGTACAAACGTCACCTCAAGTGCTACTTTGCCGTGGCGAATCATATAAAACCGATTGGCTTCTTCACCCTCTTGGAGTATAAGCTCTCCGGTGTTGAAGTACACATCAGATGCACATCCGGCGATCAGTTGAATATAGCGTTGATTAAGCCCCTTAAATAAAGGGAATTCTGTTAATATAGACTCGAGCGCCTGCATATTTCTCCTCCTCTTTCTGATTTAAAGATTTTTCCAAAAATCTAGCCCTACCCAATTGAAGGCCTTCTGTCCATAAATATTCAGATAATATAGCTTGTTTGTTATCATTAGGATCCCTATAATGACCAGCACTCCTCCAACTGTGCTTTTGTATAGACCGTAGTGACGCTTTATCCAGCCAAATGCTGTGAGGACACGTGAGAGCGCAAGGCCGGTAATTAAAAAGGGCAGTCCCAATCCGAGGGAGTAAACAAAGAGCAGTGCCGCACCTTTTCCTGCTCCACCTACCGTGCTTGCGTATAGGAGAATTGAGGCGAGGATCGGTCCTACACACGGGGTCCAACCAAAGCCAAATGCGATTCCAAGAAGGAATGCTCCTACAATCCCTAAGTTACTACGAGGCATATTGATTCTTCTTTCCCTATAGAGTTGAGATATTTTGATTATATCCATTACAAAAAGACCAAAAATAATGATAATGACTCCAGATATTCTAAAGAATAACAATTTATTTCGTGAGAGAAATCCGCCTGCAAAAGAGGCAGAAACACCAAGTGTTATAAATACAACTGAAAAGCCAAGGACAAATAAGATACTGGGAATTAGGACTTTTCTAGCTCTTCCTTGTACATCCTCTTTTTTCAAATCTTGAAATGATAAATTTGAGACCATAGAAATGTACCCCGGAATAAGAGGAAGCACACAGGGAGATACAAAAGAAACGACTCCAGCAAGGAATGCAAGTATCCAGCTTACTCCTTCAATAGATGGATTCATTTCATTATTTCCTCTACATACCTCGTGAAATTTTCTTCACCTGTCTTACCTAGAAATGCTCCATAATTTCTTATTATTATTTTTCCTTCCTTATCTATGAAAAGGGTTACTGGCAGTGCAACTACACTATATGAGTCTGCAACATCTCCGGAAGAGTCCCTCAGGTTTGGATATGAGATTCCAAATGAACGGAGAAATTCTTTAGCGTTCTTTTCTTCATCGAGTACGTTTATACCGAGAAATACCACCCCTTTGTCTTTATAATTGTTCCATGTTTTTTCAAGTAGTGGCATCTCCTCACGACATGGTCCGCACCAGGAAGCCCAGAAATTAATTACGATTGGTTTACCTTTAAAATCTCTCAGTTCTACCTTTCTATTACCATCCAAAGATGGAAGTAAGAAATTCTTTGCATAAACCTTTGGCTCACTGGGAGTTCCTTTCTCATTTTTTTTCCTTTCACATGAGGCAAGCGGAATGATTATTATAAGTAGTATCCATGTAAATAGAATCAATTTTCTCATTTTTTATAACTCTTATCTCTAGTATATTAACAGAATTTTGCGGTTAATGGTAGATTTGCGTATCTTATGGTGGTTTTCTTTATCTAAAAGAGATAAAGCAAGCATGGATCCGTTTATCAATTATTATGTTTTTCTTCTAAGACCTCTGATTGATGATAAAGACAAAAGATAGAGAAGATAAACAATAAAGTATACAGAATTATTAATAATATATTGATATTAAGTACAATTACTAAATCTAAAATTTAGTAAAGTTCTAGTAGAAAATGATTTAATATGATAAATTACATAATATAAATTTATATCTAACATTAAATGTTCGATTTAAGTCATTATAAAAAATTTCAATATAAATCGGCTTTGTTGCGTAAAAGAGAATGCGGCAGGTGTATGGTAGTTTAATTGTGTGAAAAAGAAACGAACCAAACACACATACCGCATTCGTAACTGGAAAGAGTATAACACAGCCCTTGTAAGACGGGGAAGTCTTAGGATATGGATAGATGAAGGAGCAATCAAGAGGTGGTTAAATCACAAACGCACTGGCAAGAGGGGATGTCGACGGACATACACAGAGACAGCTATAAAGGGTTAGGATTTGACTGGTACTGTGACTATTGCTAGATTTATGCAACAACGTCATATAAATCTACTTCCTATACTGGTAAATATCAGTGCAATCTGGTGGGTTGATTTTGTCTCTAATTTTCTTTTATGGAGGAGACGGTTTTAATTAATACGTCTTTTAAGTCGATTGAGTTTTTCTTGAAATCATGTAAAACTTAAGACTCTAATTCCAAAAAATACAATGGTATTTTTAATATGCTAAAAGCTGTAATCTTTGATTTTGATGGTGTTATTGCTGATGCTGAACCTGTACATCTGAAGGCCTTTCAAGCGGTTTTAAACGAAGAGGGGATAGAGCTTTCCAAGAAGGAGTATTATGACAAATACCTCGCTCTTGATGATAAGACCTGTTTTGCATCGATCTTAAAGGATAGGGGTATAGATTTCAACAATTCCCTGATATACGACCTGACGGTTCGCAAATCTAGGTACTACGATGAGTTTATAAGGAAAGACCTTGTAGTATTTCCAGGTGTTGTAGATTTTGTAAAAAAGTTATATGGGAAATATCCACTTTCCATAGGTTCTGGTGCTCTAAGACATGAGATAGAATTTATTCTCGAATCTATAGGAATAAGAAAGGAGTTTAGTATAATAGTAAGTGCTGATGAAGTGGAGAACTGTAAACCTGCCCCCGATGTTTATATAAGGGTTCTTCAACTTATCAATCAACTTGATTTCCTCAAATCTGCAGTTATATATCCTTATGAATGCCTGGTTATAGAGGACTCAATTGCCGGCATCAAGGCGGCTCATTCTGCGGGGATGAGGTGCTTGGCTATAGCGAATTCTTATCCTGTCGAAAAACTCTCTGAAGCAGATATGGTAGTGAAAAGCCTTGAAGGGGTAAAAATAGAGGATATAGAAAAATTGTTTTAAGTGATGGGGCGAATTATAAAATGTCTTCTGATTTTCCTATTTCTTAATAAGCCCGCAAAATTCCCCAAAAACGCTATTTGCCAGTAGATTAAGACGGTCTATAAATCTGGGGATTTCAGACTCAATGACTTCTGGGTTTATTTTGTCTTTGAGGGTTACAATCTCTTTCCTATTTTCGGGTACATTAAGCCACTCTAAAATCATATCGGGCGTAACCTCTATGTGAAACTGTAGACCGTACACATTTGAGCCAAATCTAAACGCCTGATTCGGACAAAGAGGAGATTCAGCTAGGTGAGCTGCTCCCTTTGGGATTTCGAAAGTATCGCCGTGCCATTGAAAGACAGTCTCTTCAATATTAAGGTGTTTAAATAATCTGTCTTTAGTTCCCTCATCCGTAATTTTAAGCGGATACCACCCTATCTCCTTTTCCCTACTCTTTGTAATTTGGGCGCCAAGCGATTTTGCGATTAGCTGTGCTCCAAGACAGATGCCTAAGACTGGTATGTCTTTTTCTATGGCTTTCTTAATGAGTTTATCTTCTATTTCCAAGAATGGATAATTATCCATTTCGTAAACGTTCATCGGGCCGCCCAATATGATTAATGCACTTAAACCATCAAATGAGATCTTTGGATTTGCATCCTCATAGAAATTTATATAGTCGTAAGACAAATTATTTGATCTAAGTATAAGGGCAAGTGTCCCTAAGTGTTCGTGAGGGACGTGCCTTAGAACCAGGGTTCTCATACTTTCATCCTCCTTTATTTATCTTACCTCCTGATTTAATGCTTTGAGCCTTATTGAAAAGCGCAGTCTGCCAACGCTGGGAGAGCAAGGGGCAATTTGCCAGAGAAAGGATAGAGTTAAGACCGGCTGTTGGACTGAACCTGACTTCATAAGCACTGGATATAGTCCACTCTGGAAAGGGCCGTTCAATAAGGTTTATAGGTAATCCTTTCTCTACATAGCCTTCTTTGAGAACCCGGAAGTACCAACCTGTGCGGCCAGATATGTGAACCCTTGCAACCAGATCTTTGATTCCGAGGCGGCGCGAGAGCTTCCAACAGGGCTGACGGGGTTGCGTGATTTGAACTACTGCTTCTCCAACCGCGTATATATCACCGATACAGATTTTTTTTCATTTAGCCCATCAATGGTAAAATTTTCGCCGAAGGCTCCATGTGAAAGGTCTAGACCGAGTTCTTTACTCCAAAATGGGTAGTGGCAAGCGGCATAGGCTAGAACTGCCTTATCCAGGCCACCGTGGACTTCCAAGTCAGCCTGTCCATCTCCGCTGAGGTTAGTTTTTCCTAACCACACTGGCCCCTTAACTGGCTCTTTAAAAATCCCGGAGAGCCAGAGAAACTCTGGCTCTCCCGACCTGATCCACTTGGGTAGACCCACTTGAATTGAGATAATATGAGCCTTTTCCATTGGACTTAACCTAAAAATCTCCTTCTTTCACATAAGGATAGCTCCATAAGGCAACTTGAAGAACCACCGATTTAAACCATGCCTGATGCATCTTCTCTACTTCATCGGGGCTGTTGCCCTTCTTGGCGAGGAATGGTTTAATGGTTGCAGTAATCGGATAGATGAAAGCAACCAGATAGCGGTGGCTGATGTTTGGAACCGATTGGACCTTGTCAGTTTTGTTTTTCTTTGTTCGGTGATGGCGCAAGCCAATCTCATGCTGGTAATTAAGCCAGTCCTGATCGTATGGGCGATTACAGGTATCCAAAATCCACTGACCAAAGCGAGGGCGAACAGCGGCGAGATAATCCGCATTTGGTTGGCCATTCTGTCCCGTGAAATAATAGACTAAGTGTGGATGGGATGCTACAAACCCATACCAGAGATCCAATATATCTTCAATCTGATCGGCCAGTACTCTACCGGCCATCCGTAGATACTTCTCATCTTCTTCGGTGAAAAGTATGGCTTTCTTGAGGAGCTTGAGGTCCTCTATAGAAAGCGGTGACTTCGCGACTTCTTCTGTCCCATATGTATAACCAGCTATATTTTTGTTGCTCATTTTTTTACTCTCCTGAATATTTGATATTTGTGATAATATTAAGGTAAGTGCTACTTATCATCAATAACTTACCAATTAGTAACTAGGTTACGATTTTGAAAGTATAGAAACACCTAAAATTCTATTTAAGTAAGAGGGAACACGGTGGAATTAAAAGTCGAATCAAATACACAAGAGTCAATTATAGAGATTCTAAGGTGCAGATGGACAATTTTAATTATCACAAAAATTATAGATGGCTTATCTAGACCCAGCGAAATAAAAAGAGCTATTCCTGGCATAACAACTAAGGTCTTGAATGAAAGACTTCAAAAACTAGAGATGAAGGGTGTGATAAAAAGAAGATCATTCTCTGGATACCCGCTGCATGTTGAGTATTTCTTAGACGTAAAGGGAAAGAAGTTAAAACCCCTAATTGAGAAAATAAAAGAAACCAATATTTCCATCGAATCTGTAGCTGAGGTTATAAAATGCAAGTGGATGTTTGGAATTCTAAGTATTTTGAACCAAGCTTCAATGCGCACCAGTCAGATCAAGAGATGTATAAGTGGCATAAGCAATAAAGTTCTTGCAGAACGACTTCGTAAACTAGAACAATTAGGCTTTATTCACAGAGATGTGATAATGGATACAATGCCCCTGGGCGTTAGATACTCTTTAACAGAACGAGGAAAGAGATTGGTGAGTTTTATTGAAAATGTTGAAGGCTTTGCATTCGGCTCTAAAAAATCTGAGAAATTAGAATTCGTCAAAAATGGACATAAAATATTTAAAGAATATTCTTGACATCAGCAAATCTCGAAACTACATAGTCTGGTTTTGAAATCCCCTCTCTTATTGGTTCTCTGTCTTTATTTATCCATACGACGTCCATACCAACCGATTTTGATCCTACAACATCGGCTTCAAAATTGTCTCCCACAAATACTGCCTCTTCCGGCATTATTTTGAGGGAATTAAGGGCGCTGAAAAATATATTGGCTTTAGGCTTCCTCCAGCCTACCTCTATTGAAATAAAAATCCTTTCAAAGAGATCCCTTATATCGAATCTCTCTAGGATACCATATGCTGTGGGAGCGTGGTCGAAATTCGAAATTATAGCCAATCTGTACTTGTTTCTGAGTGTGTTTAGTGTATCTCTATTCTCTTCGGGAAATTCCATGGCATTGGCTATTTTCCCCATGTGTACCGATACCATTTCGTCTATCAATTCTGTAGAGTGGTAAATTGTCTGTAGGTTCATCTTGCTAATCATCAACTCAAATCTTTCCCGATTATGAAATTCCCTATAATCCTTCCGCTTATTCTCTTCAAACTCCACATAACTCTCTGTAAAAGCGGTGTAGAAATCTTTAAAGTCCACGTCCTTGTAGAACTTTTGGAATACCTTATATACCTCGATACTCGTTGACTTTATTTCAACTCCATTAATATCTGCCGTAGGAAGACGGGAGCGGTTGAAATTAATAAGTGTATCGAAAA
The DNA here is from genome assembly GCA_964389705.1 of uncultured Spirochaetia bacterium. Taxonomy (GTDB): domain Bacteria; phylum Desulfobacterota_D; class UBA1144; order Nemesobacterales; family CSP1-2; genus PSLL01. Next base: position 13,488 of record CAYMEO010000042.1, on the reverse strand, counting down.
GGTCAAATATTACGGCTTTGTATTTCTTCATGCCACCACCATTTAATCTACGGAAGTGCCGGTGCTGATAGGACTTAGGATATACATACATTGAAAAGGCTCATGGGTCTAATCAAAACAACACATAAATTTTATTAAGGAGTTCTCTCAACCATATTTATAATATACGCTTTAGCAAAGGTCAAGAGTAGTACCGATTTCATTTTGAAATACTATCAAGTTTAGATAGGTCTGGCTGTTACATTTTCTTTTCTTGACTAAATTGATTTTTCATCAGATAATATATAAAAAACTGGGGGAGGGGACTTTGTCTGAACTGGTCATCATAAAAAAATATAGTAACAGAAGGCTCTACGATACGAGTCACAAGAGATATATTACGCTTGAGGAAATAGCCAACTTAATAAAGGGGGGGAATGAGATTAAAGTTATTGATTCGCAAACTGACGAGGACATTACAAAAGTCATACTAATGCAGGTCATTTTAGAGGGTGAGAAAAATAAAGAAGACATACTTCCTACCTCATTTCTTCACATGCTTATAAAGTATGGCAATAGAATGGCACGGGATTTCTTCGAGAACTATTTCCTCATTATGTTCCAGCCATATCTTTCCATTCAGGAGGGAATGAAAAAAAATCTCCGCTGGTGGCAAGAAATAGGATGGTTTCCATCTGGGCCTAAATTTACCTCTGAGAGGAATCCTTTTGATACGGTTGCTAAAGGGATTAAAAAGCAAAATAGTAATTTAGAAATAAACGGAGAATCTGAAGGGGCTCCTAAATCTGTGGACATAGAACTCCTAATGGAAAAGATTAGAGAACTTGAGGAGAAGGTCAAATCTATTGATAAATCCAAAAAGAGCAAGGAGAAAGAAAAAGACACCGAGTAGTAGCCTTTGGATTTCAAGCTTTACGGCATTAACTCTGCCTTCTTGAAAACTCAGGGAATTCATATCTCACAAGCCTTCAGAAATTCTACTGAAGCTCAATCCGATTTGCTTTTACCGTATTGCCCATTAAAAGTGTTCCTGTTACGGTAACTGTCCCTGATAATAGATCTCCACAATTTAGAGTGTTGTTATTGCTATCTACAATGGTTGTCGAGGTAAGAATCTGGACAATAACATCCGTATTACCTGCTGTTACCACTATAGTTCCTCCACTTCCGGAACAGTTGTTTTCTGAAATGTCTCCATCGAAAGTTACGCTGATATCTCCTGATAAGTTTACATTTCCATTACTTATTGTTATATCTCCCAGATCCATCTCTATCCCAGGAAATATGGTGACACTTGTAGTTGCCAGTAGATTGTTACTTTGGTCTAGAAAATCGAGTCTCAGAGACGAACCACTGAAGTTGCCTTCTATCTTGAAAAACCCGTTGCTATCTGTTGTAGCTGAAAAAGTATTTGATGAATCCGTGGCTTGGACTGTTATTCCACTAGTTGAGCCTACATTGGTAATACTGATTATGGTTCCTTGTACAGAGTCCGATCCTGTGTTTCCGCCACCTCCATTGTTGTTATCATTACCGAAATTTATGCCGCAACCGCCTGATGTAAGAAGGGAAATAGTCAGAATGCAGATAATAAAAGTCAGTAAGGTAAAAGTATTTTTAGTTCTCATATTTTGTTCCTGTGTATTTTTAGCTTCTAAAAATTTTAAATAGTATATCTCCAACGAATTGAATTTTCATTATAATTATGGGTGTTCTTCTATTAGACTTTTAAGGGCTGGGGCCGATTTTGACCTCTTAATCTTTTCAATGGCACGTTTCTCTATCTGCCTGATTCTCTCTCTGGTTACGCCAAATCTTTTTCTAACCTCATCAAGCGTAGATGGATTTTCATAGCCTATTCCAAACCTCATTTTTATAACCTCTCTTTCTCTGGTATTGAGCACAGATAGCACATTACTCACACTTTCTGGAATAGAAGCCGTTGCCATTAATGAATCGGGCAGAAGGGAATTGGGATCAGCAATGAGCTCCATAAAAGTCATTTTCTCGCCATGCCGCACGGGGGAATCAAGGTGGATTATATTTTCATTAGCTACAAGTACCTGCTTTACTCTTCCTAAAGGTATATTTGCCCTCCTTGCGATCTCTTGAGGAAGCGGTTTTCTTCCCATTTCCCTTTGAAGCTTCGAACTTACCCATTGAACTCTACCATATTTTTCAAGTAGATAGGATGGAATCCTTATAGTTTTCGTCTGGCTAGAGATTGCTCTTATTATCCCCTGATGTATCCACCACGAGGCATAGGTGGCAAATCTATACCCCTTCTTGTAATCAAACCTCTCTACGGCTCTGATAAGTCCAAGATTGCCCTCCTGTATTAAATCTAAATAGGGAAGTCCACGGCCTAGATATCTTTTTGCTATACTTGCAACGAGTCTCAGGTTTGCTTTGATAAACGTGTTTCTAAACTGCATTGATTTTTTTGAATATGTTTCAAATAGAGTTATAAGCCTCCTGAGTCGTTTAGATTTTATCTCTATTTTAGAAGAGTTGTGGTCTGAAATCTCATTTAACGTCTCTATGGTAGACTTTATAATATCATCTCGCTCGAGCTTCTTGCCAATGGTTTTCTCAATGACCTTTTTTATTTCCTTTAATCTTATTTTACATTTTCTTATTTTTGCTGCAGTCTTAACCTCTTCTTTTGGTGTAAGGAGTGGCTCAGTGCCAAGCTCTTTAAAGTAGTCATTAAGGAGTCTAAGGTCATGATTTGAAAACTCTTCCTTTTCTTGAGATGTTTTAACCTCTTCAGAGAGTTCAAACTCGATATTGAATCCCTCTTCGGAACTACCTTTGGACTCAATTGAGTCAATGGCTTCTTCATCGTCGAGAATATATTCAAATTCGCCTGGTATATATTTGTCAAATGCCCCGTTAAATTCTATGCCTTCCAACATGTTTTTTCTCCTCAGAGTCTCGTAAAATTGGCTTTAGGACAACCTATGAATTGTGTTCTTATAGATGATTTCAGGAGTTTTTTGTCCTTTTCTCTTATTCTATTCTATCTGCCTTTACTATCCATGATGGGTTTTATCTCTGATATCTTTTTAAAATTTTCTACACCAATAGCATTTCTTATAGCTGAGAGTGCATCTATAGACATTTTTACCATCTCAAGTTTAATTTCGTTTGATACCTTGGTTTCAGATTTTACCTTTGCAGGATCAAAGTTAGGATCATGCAACATACTTATAATCTTCATATGAGAGACCTTGAGATCCGCTTCCTTATGAATTATCGGATAAATATACCTCTCTGGAATACCTGCTAACCCCTTCCTCTGTACGTCTGTAAGGTCAAGGGAGTTGGCTTTCATAAGAGCGTGATGAATCAGTGTGCTATACATCATAGGATGCATCCTACCTATCATAGAGCTCTTTCTGTCTTTACACATCATTCCCATCTGTTTTCCCTTTTCTGGTATTGGGTCTTGAGCAAGACTAAGGCTTACAGCAGACATCAGAATAACTAAGGAAATTAATAGTCTTTTCATTTTTCTCCTCCTTGGTTTTTTCTAATAATGACGCTGGTCTAATGTGCCAAGTTACAGATGTAATTTAAACTTGCTATGGTCTGAGTCGCTCTTTAAAATGTTTACGCCGCTCTTGCTGAATCTTCTGGAACCGCTTTTGCTGTTCTGGTGTAAGTTCGTGGGCAATTCGCTCTTCGCTTTGAGATATAATCTGAGAAGACTGAGAAATAGCCTTAGAGCGTATTGCCTCTAGTTCACGGACTGATTGATCAACAATGGGCTTGATTTTTTGGACTTGTTCGGGTGTGAGCTTCAGTTCTGACTCCAGACGTTTCATAACAATAGCGCACACATTTTCGGGATTTCTGTGCCTGTGAACCATATATTTCAGGGTTTGCAAGGTCACAAATGAGCCGGTTATTCCACCAAAGATGAAAATCGCTGCTAGATAGAGTGCTACTTTCCAGTTTTTTTTTAAATTCATGGCGCCGGAATGATTTCTGGTATGATGTCGGTTATTGCTGAGCTATTGGTCCAGTCATCTTCTATAGAACTGTAGTTCATGGCTAAGTTGCTGATCCCATTGTTGTTTATTATATTGTAATTTGCTACTATACTTCCAACCATTAAGAGAAAGGCGAAAACCAAAGCTCGAATTGACAAAAATTCCCAGCTAGATGGCATATTCGGTATTGTTTTCCATTTGGCTGCTACACGGGTAGCAAACCCTGGTGGTATTTCAATTACAGTAGGCATTTGGACTTGTCGTGCTGCCCTCACTAGATGGGTCCAAACTTGCTCTATGTCATTCATTTTTCCTCTCCAATAATTTGATTAGATATTTTTTTAACTTACGACGTGCCCGAAAAGCCCTCACTTTAATTAGTGGTCTACTCCAGCCTGTTATTTGACTGATCTCTGCCACGGTGCGTTGCTCTAGGTCTAAAAGGGTAATTACCAATCTATCTTCGGAGTTTAAACGGTCAAGTAGCTTACTTACCAACTCCCGGGCCGCAAGTGCCTGTATACGATCGGCTTCAAACTCAGCGGACATTGCTCCCTCTAGAACGGCAATTTCATTTTCCGATAGATCAGTCCAACGAAGTTCTGGTCGCCGTTTTTGGGCACGCAGATGGTTAATGCACGTTGTAAGGGTGATTCGCGACACCCAATGCTCAAATGGCACTGCACCGCGGTATTGTTCTATGTGTGCAAAAACCTTCATAAAAACCTCTTGAGCCAGGTCTTCTTCTGAAAGGGATCGAGGCAGATTGGCACGCACAATTTTGATGACCAGTGGGTAGAGGAGTATGACCAAATCGCGACAAGCATCTGCATCGCCTGCCTTGACTCGAAGCAGGATCGATGCCATATCAAATTGGTTCTCAGACATATCTGGCCCTTTTTCATCACAACACTACACTATGACGCTAAATAACACCAATTGGTTACATTTAAATAATTTATCCAAGGACCTTGTTCGCCTAGCTATTTGTCTCATGGTAGATTGCTAATTTAGCTGGAATGAAACGGACGCTTAGAATACTTTTTATAAATCATTCGGTGAGGGATGGTGGACCAGGAAGAAGCCTATTCTACATGCTGAGATATATTGATAAAACAAGAATCACCCCTTTTGTTCTTGTTCCTAAAGAGGATGTATTTACTGAACTCCTTAGGAGTGAGGGACTAGGAGATAAAATCATTGTTGAAAAAAGGTTTCCCGAAAATATACTTAGACCAAGGTTCAATTCAGATCGGCTTTCTCCAAGGGTTTTAAAATCTGCATCTGTGGTGCTAAATGTGATTGACATTTTTTTATTTATTCTTAAATCTCCATTTTTGATAATGAGAATAAAAATAGACGTAATATACTGCAATGGCACTCTGGCAAAGATTGTAGGGGCATTGATAGGCGTTCTTAGTCGACGGCCTGTTATATGGCACGTAAGGAATATTCAGCAGACATGGGCACTCCGATTTACAATAAATCTCCTTTCGCTGCTTCCTGTTGTAAAGAAGATAATATGCGTCTCTCATGCCGCGGCAGCACAGTTTCGCTTTAGTCAAAGAAAAATATCCGTTATTTACAATGGCGTTGATATTGAGGAATTTAGTCCGGAGAGGATTATTGGAGTACTGCGGGCTGAATATGGGATTCCGGAAGGGACAATTGTAATTGGAAGCATAGGGAGAATTGTTCCAAGAAAAGGATACGAGTATATGATAGAGGCCGCGCTCATTGTGAACAAAAGTCTGAGGGGGGATACAAACAAAATAAGGTTTGTAGTAGTTGGAGACACGCCTTATTTTTTTGTAGAGAATCATCTCCAGTCTCTTAAGGATTTGGTAGGTAGACTAGGTTTAGAGAAATTTTTTATTTTTACAGGATATAAGAGGGACATAAAACATTATTTGAAGGATTTTGATATATTTGTTATACCATCGAGCTATCCTGATCCCTTTCCCAGGGTGGTCATAGAGGCTATGTCTTTTGCCCTGCCGGTTGTTGGTTTTAGAGTAGGGGGTATTGTCGAATCTGTAGAAGATGGCGTAACTGGATTACTAAGTGAACCCGGCAATCCCGAGCAATTGGGTGATTCTATACTGAGGCTTATACATGACAACTCACTTAGGGCTTCTATGGGGATTGCCGGGAGAGAGCGGGTTAAAAAATACTTTTCTGTAGAATCTAAGACACGGGAGATTGAAAAGGAGATATTAGAAATAGGTATGACGTAGATAGATCAATTTTTTCTTCTGGCCCTGAAGATGAATTTTATTGGGGTTCCTTCTAAACTGAATTCTCCTCGGAAAGTATTCTCAAGAAATCTCTTATAGCTTTCAGATATGCCTTTTGAAGAGTTTGTAAATACTACAAATGTTGGCGGCTTTGTCATTGGCTGGGATATGTAATAGAATTTGATCTCACTTCCTTTATATATAGGTGGAGGATTTGTCTTTAGAATCCTGTCAAGGAGCCTGTTGAGTTGTTTTGTACTGATTCTACTTGAGAAGTTCTCATATACAGAGTCAATATAATCAAAGATTCTGTTTACTCTTTTCCCTGTGAGCGCAGAGATCGAGATTACAGGAGCAAAATCTACTGCCTTGAGCTTGTTTTTGACTATATCTGTGATACCGGGCATCTCGGCGATCTCTTTTGGAACAAGGTCCCATTTGTTTAAGATTACAATGCATCCTTTTCCTCTATCTTGTATAAGCTCCGATATGCGAGCGTCCTGATGTGTGGGGCCCTCTGTACCGTCAAACATAAAGAGTACAATGTCCGCCATCTCAATTGTCTTTATGGCCCTCAGCACGCTGTACTTTTCAACTGAGAATGTAATCTTTGGCCTTCTTCTAATCCCTGCCGTATCAATAAAGAGATACCTTCTCCCGTTCTTTTCTATAAGTGTATCTATCGAATCCCTTGTCGTTCCGGGAACAGGGCTTGTAATGAGTCTCTCTTCACCTATGATTCTGTTGATAAGGGTTGACTTGCCAACATTTGGCCTTCCTATTACTGCGACCTTTATTGTGTCTTTTGTGTCTTCAACAGCCTTGGTTTCAGGAAGTCTCTCTACTATTGCGTCTAAGAGTTCGTCTATTTTCCTTCCATCAAGAGCAGATACTGTAAAGAACGTATCTATTCCTAAGGCATGGAAATCGAAAGCGCGAACCTCATGTCTCTCATGGTCAACTTTATTTACAACGTATAGAACGGGTTTTGCGGATTTTCTAAGGAGATTTGAGATTTCTACGTCCTGTGGTACTAATCCCGTTTTTGAATCGAGGATAAATAGTATTAAATCCGCCTCTTCTATCGCTACTCGAACCTGGTCTCTTATCAAGGAGAGATAGAGTTCATCCGATTCAATATCTAATCCGCCTGTATCAACTATGCTAAATTCCTTTCCTGACCACTCGGCGTCTGCGTAGTTTCTATCGCGTGTTACACCAGGAGTGTCCTCTACAATCGCCTTTCTCCATCCAATGATCCTGTTAAAGAGTGTAGATTTCCCTACATTCGGCCTACCAACAATCGCAACGATTGGCTTTCTTTTTGTGGATTTTCGTTTAGTTTCATTCATTGATGAATAAGTTAAATTGTTATTGATTAGTGTCAAACTTAAAATAGGGGCTTATAAACCATTAAGATCAATACTATTAGTATAATCACAACAAAAATGGCCGTCGTGCTATACCATTTTTGGGATAATCTTATAAGACTGGGGTCTGTATTTCCTTCATTTAATGATTTGTCAGAAACGGAAATCAGCCTTTTTTCAGTAGGAACGATTATGCTACCCCAGACAATCATCGAGATTATAAATAGTAATAATCCCCAGAGAAGCCACATGGACTGCATTATCTTAATCCTATCTATGTGCCAAAGCCCTAGGCCCGTAATCAGAATCAGAATTATCCCGATATGGCTAAATATTCGGTCTGATTTTCTAATTTCTCTATGGGTATAAGCAATAATCTTTAGATCCTTTGTAGAATCTGACTTAAATTTCCAAAAGATTGAGATTAATACATTACCTAAAAGGAGAACCACTCCTAGTATATGGAAAAATAATAGGGTTTTCATTGTGTTAAATAATACCAGAGTGTTATAGAAGAATTCTAATTTTTCTTCCAATACCTCTTTATGCTTTTCAGGACAAACTTGTGGTGGTGTGCGAGTTGTGCTTCAGAGTATTGATGTTCTTTGCCATAAGGGCAAGCGCGTCTTGATACACAATTATCTCTGCATGTATTGTTACTTAGCCGGAATTTCATACACGCAACATAATTCCAGTCTCTTTCGGAAACCGTACTTGCAGGACACGCAGAAATGCACGGTTTAAAGCAATGATGACATGGGTTAAAAGACAACAGGGGTTCATCATAGTAATCAAATTCTAAATCTGTAACTATAGCTCCCCGAAGAGAGATCCATAGACCATACTCTGGATGAATTAATATACCCATCAGGCTTTTTGTACCCACTCCTCCTAATTCACCGAGTTTGGAAAAGTCAAGTGAGAGTTCCCCGGAACCAAATGGAAAGGCTATTTCGTAATCTACCTTCTCATCTTCAAGAATCCTAGCCACGTGCATAAATCTCAGTACTGTGTAATCGTCAATCCAATCCTCTCGCGTGTCTTGGAATCCGGGGTTTTCTTTGAGAAATCCTTGAAGAATTTCCCAAAAGCCCCTACCCGCAAATCCGACTAAGATGACAGATTTGGCGTTTAGCATTAGATTGGAGACGCGTCTACTTAGACTTACTTGATTATCATATTTGCTGGCTTTAATTCGACAAAGGAGATTGAATCCCGAATTATAGAATAGATTTTTAAGTCTGTTATAAAGAAGATCGGGTTCCATTTTTGTACACGGATATCTTTATAAATTTAACCGAATAATTCCATTTAGTTAAGAGTAGAGAGACATCTTTAGTCGCAACAAATTGTAGGAGGTATAAGTGACCTTGGAGAAGAATTCTTGACAAGCTTAATCAATTAAGTTGAAATGATTACATTAGCTTGTAATTCAAGTAAAAGGCCAATCCTCAAAAATTGTGTATTCATTGGTATCTCCTAATTTTGCGACTAGATTCACACTATGGGGAGGGATTAAAATGGTATGGGCGTATGTAATTAGATCATGGGATAGAGAGTTATTCAAGCGTTGTCGTCGGGCTTGGGACTTCAGCTCTAGAGAGAGACAAAACTATGAACCTATAAAGCCATTGCGGGTATTTGATTTTGACAGAGCCATACACGACGCCCTTGCTGTTTATTATTTTCCTGGTATGTGGGAATGGAACCGACAGATTGTCTTACCACTTGTAATCGAAGGGTTTTTTAAATCCATGTACAGGCAGCGAGATAAATATATTGAAGAGCAACAAGAACTATCCCCTGAGGAAGAGCAAGACTGGAACGACCACCTTAAGCTTGGAGAGAATATGCTCAAGCGATACTTTGATTGGGCATCTACAGTTGATCGTTTCTCTCCAATTCAAGTTGAGCCCGATTTCGAGGTGAACATACCTGACCCACTGAATCCGGGTCAGGATCTAGTGGCGCCTGGGTCGGTGCCTATTGTGCCTATTCGTTACCGGGGGCGCATAGACCTTCTGGTTGTAGATGAGTACAATGCATACTGGTTGGTTGACCACCGGATTGTGGAGAAGGATTGGGAGGGCATTGACCAGCTTCTACTCGATGAGCAGGGTATCTCATATTGCTGGGCTTTAGAGAACTTTTTCCCCGGAATGAGGATTGCAGGTGTTATCTACAATGAGCTTCGCAAAGGGATTCTAACGGTAATAGACAAAGCTGAGCCTCTTAGAATGAGTCAAATCGAAACATATGAGCCTTCTCAGCCGGAGAGGTCAACTCTGTTAGTTGAAGAGAGCCAGAAGGCTGGGCCGGAGAAAGACCGGGTTGTACAACATCGTCGTATATATATGCAGGCCATTCGAGAACCGGATCCGGTCATAAGACAGCAAGGCAACAACTTCTTCCGCCGTACACAAATTCCAAGGAGTCGGGCCACGATTGAGAACTTTGGAAGGCAGATTGTACTTGAGGCTATGGAAATGACAAGTCCCGAGGTTCGACTTTATCCAAGTCCTTCTGTGGAGAATTGCTCCAGATGTGCTTATCGTAGGCCATGTATTGCTATGAACGAGGGCTCTGACATAGGTTCAATCTTGGAAACATCATATCGGAAAAGGAGCAAAAGGGAGTTTGAAGAAGGGCGTATTGGCGGGTCTACGTGGTCTATGGATCGAGGGGCTATGCCGCCAAAATTTGGATGAAAGGGTTGACATATGGAGAAACTATCTTGACCAGAGAAGAGTTATTTCCTGAAATCTTATTTATCTGTCCTGGGGATAATGATATTGTTTACATCGAGCGTCGTGGTGAGGACTATGCTTGGAGTCGCACGAGGTTCAATATTCCGGTGCTTCCTATTGTTGCTCCTGGCAGTAGTACTTTACCTGATGCCTGGATATATTATTCAGGACGGTGGCCATCCAAAGACGAAGATATTGATACCTGGCGTGTGTTCTTTGATGATCTACTTGCCGAGATGGAGTTAGTGGCCGGGGACTATGTATCATCTAAGATAGAGAGTATGCCTATCAAAAATCTCAGCAGAAGCAGACTCAATATTATACTTCCAAAATAGCAAGAATGTTCAAGACACAGCTAGCTAAGCTTCGTATATTTGTATACGATGTTAGCTGGATTCTTAAATAATAATTTAGGCTTAGGAGTTGGCCAATATGAAGCCAAAAGGAAGGCAAAGTACAGTAGTAAGGGCATGGTCATTTGGAGATCTATTGCTTGAACTTTATTGCTACGCCCCAGGTTCTGCAGAATCGATTCCTAAACACTTCCACGAAGAGTATCAATTTTGTCTTAAACTTGATTTTTCATACGGTGAATACCATTACCGAGGGGTCCGATATCATTTGCCTGTGGGGAGTCTGTGTATTTTTCATCCTGGTGAGATGCATTCTTCATATGTGGGCCATCGCCGGAGTCCGGTGAAGTATTGTATGATGTATATGAGGCCAGCTCTACTTCAAACAATTGCAGCGGAAATTGCAGGGCATAAAACTGAGCTGCCTTTCTGGAAGAATCCGATTATCAATGATAAGAGCCTTGCCAGGCTTTTTCTAAAGTTCTATGTGAATTTTGAAACAGATCCCTTAAGACTCGAGCAGGAATCGCTTCTCCTATCCATGCTGACAAGGTTAATCCAGCAATACTCAGCTACTCGTTTCTCGGTAAGACCTATTGGTATAGAGCGCAAGTCTGTAAGACGGGTGTGTGAATATCTGCAAGATAACTACGCAGAAAACGTATCACTTAACTATCTTGCACAAATTGCGAATTTAAGCCCTTATCATCTTCATCGGGTTTTCCGTCACGAGATGGGACTTCCTCCACATCAGTATCAGATTCAGGTTCGGATTGCCCGGGCAAGGGCTCTCTTAGCCAGAGGTATGCCCATCAGTAGGGTTGCTTTTAAGACAGGTTTTTCTGACCAAAGTCATTTGACAAGATACTTCAAGCGTATTGTAAAAGTTACACCCGGGAGATATATACCCCAGAATAACAAGAACATTCAAGACATAACTGGCTTAGGTTCGTATGATCTCATGCCAGCATGAAAAGGAAAGTTTATCATATATAAAGATAGGATATTTAAGGCTTTTAAAGGAATATATATAACAATTTAAGGAGGGGTAACAATATGGGTGCACCATTTACTGGTGGATGTGTTTGTGGTGCGATTAGGTACCAATGCACAGCCGAACCTATCGCAGTTATACATTGCCATTGCCGCGATTGTCAGAGAAGTAGTGGTACTCAGATGTCGACCGTTCTTCTTGTTCCTACACCAGCTTTTGGTCTTTTAAAAGGCACTCCTAGATCCTATCCTTTTACCGCCGATAGTGGAAACGTGTTACATCGGCAGTTCTGTGGTGACTGTGGGGTGCCCCTTTTTACAGAATTGAAAGCTATGCCAGATGTCTGGGTGATTAAAGCGGGAAGCCTTGACAATCCAAGCTGGTTAAAACCCAGTATGCACATCTATTGTGACAGTGCTCAGCCTTGGGATCTCCTTTACCGCATTCCTGTCGACATTGATTTGCCGCGACACGGGAAAATGCCTCCGGCTTAATCAGCCTTGTACTTAATTGACTATTAGCCGCGGAGGTCACGGAGTCTGATTGGCGCTGTTGATATAAACCGTCTAGGGCAAAGCCAGCGTCCTATCTCATATAGGCATGATATCGAGTCCTATAGAAGGCGTTTTGAGGCCTTTGGCTGGCACGCGATTGTCATTGATGGGCACGATATAGAGTAGATTCTCTTAGTGTTTGAATCTGCTAGGCAGATCTCAAGCCAACCGTTGGTGATACTGACCAAGACGCTCAAGGGAAAAAGCGTCTCGTTCTTGGAGGATCAAGACGGCTGGTATGGGAAATCGGTGTCCAAAGCCGAGCAGATGGAACGAGCGCTTAGGGAATTGGCGCTTGGTAATATGTAGAGGCGCATTTCAATGCGCCTCTACTTGAGATTGGGCCACCGGCAAAGATAGATCAATTATGTACGATAGGTATGCATTATTCATAAAATTTGATTTATATATAGGAAAGTATTTGGTTGAGCCCTAGGTTAGGTTTATAATATCAAGCTCGTCCAATTTGGTTGCATTTCTCGTTTTATGGCGTTCCTAGTATAGACTTAACTGTTATTCGATTCTTTCTTGTCCCTTATTTGTCTTTGCTACTTAGATAGAATCTCGCCTGTAGTTTTGTTAGATTTTTAGTTTACAATCAATCTCTTTTCGGTTATATTTCGAGTTGTTTTTATAATAGCCTAAGGATTGGAATAATAGTTATAATTAGGAAGCTCTAAGTGCTGAATTTCAAAGGAAATCATCTTTGTTTAATCTATGACAAGGACCCTCTTGAACAGATACCCGCTCTAATTCCGTTTATTAAGCAGGGCTTAGAAAATAATGAGCAATCTATTTACGTAGCCGATGGCCTATCGGTAGAACACGTCTCTCTTATACTAAAGATAAATGGGATAGATGTTGAGTCTGAAATTAATCGAGGGGCACTAAAACTTTGGACAAGAAAGGAGTGGAGGCAGCCAGGTAGGCTTGATTCTCGAAAGAAATCTGGGCAAGTCCAGAGGCTTATAGATGATGCACTCAAAGGGGGTTTTAGTGGAATTCGTTTTGCCGTTGAGATGACTTGGGCACTCAGTCCGGATATAGATGCTGAAGGATTAGAACATTGGGAGTCAACGCTAAACACTATATTTACACCTGGCTTTCCGGGAAAGATCATATGTCAGTACAATCGTCACAGACTTGCCGATTCTATTATAAATCAGGCCTTGAGAACACATCCGCTTGTAATTATTGAAAACTGCGTATACCACAATGCCTTCTATGAAGCCCCC
>CAYMEO010000041.1:0-23595 GCA_964389705.1 uncultured Spirochaetia bacterium | reverse complement strand
CATATGCTCAGAGGATAGTTTCTTTTAGGGATGGACAGATAATTGAAGATAAAAGGTTCGAGGGTAAGGGGTCATAAGAGAGCGATTAAATAGAGTTATTATGCTCCAAATACAATGAGTCCAATTAGGAGGTCAATCTGTGGCTGAACACACACAAAGCAGATATGTTGGATTAGCACTTACATTGTTGCGTATTATCGCGGCTCTTCTCTTTATGGAGCATGGAGCCCAGAAACTCTTTGGGTTATTTGGGGGATTGGGTGGAAATGGGGCATCCGCGCCATTTCCCAATTTGATGTGGTTTGCTGGGGTATTGGAGTTTTTCGGGGGCTTGTGCATATTATTGGGACTATTCACTCGTCCTATTGCGTTTGTGCTCTCGGGTGAGATGGCGGTAGCCTATTTTATGGGTCATGCTCCACGAGGTCTCTGGCCTATACTCAATCATGGAGAATTAGCCGTGTTATTTTGCTTTATTTTTCTATTCCTAGCTGTGGCTGGAGGCGGTCAGTTCGCATTAGATAATCTGATGTACAAAAAGAGAAGTTAGATTTGTCCATTCTGGAATAGTCTATGAATAGAAAGAAGCTCTATATAGGGGTTGTAATACTATTTATTCTATTGATAATTGGATTTATCTCTTTAAGAGATAGACAAGGGAAGGAGAAATATATTACAACCCAAGTGACAAGGGGTAGTATATCCGAGATTGTAACAGCTACCGGGACACTAAGTGCTGTTATCACAGTCCAGGTAGGGAGTCAGGTTACTGGGCTAGTTAAAACCCTCTATGCGGATTTTAATTCAGAGGTTAAAAGGGGACAACTCATTGCACAGATAGACCCCGATCCATTTCAGGCTAAGGTGGATCAGGCAAGGGCTAATCTCGCTGCTGCAAACGCTGCTGTAGGAACGGCACAGGCAAATCTAGAAAAGGATAAAGCAAACTTAAGACAGACTGAGATAAATCTGAGGCGGACAAATGAGCTTTTTAAAAGGGGGATTGTTTCCGATAGCGATAGGGTTACGGCCCAGGCTAATTATGACTCTGCTGCTGCGCAGGTAAAAGCCGATGAGGCATCTTATAGAAACGCCCTTGCCCAGGTAGAGCAGCAAAAGGCGAATTTAGAATCCGCGGAATTGGATTTAAGCCATACTAGAATTATCTCTCCAGTTGATGGAATTGTGATATCGAGAAATGTTGATGTAGGGCAGACTGTTGCGGCAAGCCTTCAGGCGCCTACGCTTTTTGTAATTGCTAAGGATTTAACCAAGATGCAGATAGACACAAACGTTGTAGAAGCCGATATAGGAAAAGTAAAAGTTGGGCAGAAGGCGACATTTACGGTGGATGCATACCCGAATAAAAAATTCACCGGAAAGGTGATACAGGTCAGGAATCAGCCTATTACAGTTCAGAATGTAGTCACATATGATGCGGTTATTGGTGTTGAGAATCCCGATTTGGAACTCAAACCGGGTATGACTGCTAACGTATCTATCCTAACGGCTTATAGGGATAATGTCTTAAGGGTTTCAAATGCGGCCTTTCGATTTCATCCCGAGCTCGATGATAAGAAAGAGACATCGAAAGGCGGGAAGAGAAATGAAGGAGATAACGATATATGGTTGCTATCCGAGAAGGGTGAACCTGTTGCCATACCTGTAAGGACTGGGATTACAGATGGGAATTTTACTGAGGTTGTAGACG
This sequence comes from uncultured Spirochaetia bacterium, assembly GCA_964389705.1. GTDB lineage: Bacteria > Desulfobacterota_D > UBA1144 > Nemesobacterales > CSP1-2 > PSLL01. The sequence continues at coordinate 21,884 of CAYMEO010000041.1, read as the reverse complement.
GAGGTCTCAAAGAAGGGGATCGGATTATCGTAGGGGTTGAATCAAAGGAAAGGCCTTCATCACCTGGAGGCGGAAGACCACTGAGGTTTGGGTTTTAGATGATTAATTTAATCTATATGGCAATTGGACTAGCCCTTTCTGCAATAAGAAGGAACAAGATGCGTTCTGTGCTCACTATGTTGGGTGTAATTATTGGGGTTGGTGCAGTGATTGCGATGGTAAGTATTGGACAGGGCGCAAGCAGTTCTGTTCAGGCTCAGATTCAGAGCCTTGGCACGAACATGATTCTTATATTTCCCGGAAGCACTACTCAAAGCGGTGTAAGAATAGGGTCGGGTTCAAATCCAACCCTTACCGTTGACGATGCAAAAGCAATTGAAAAACAGGCCTCTGCTGTGGCAACAGTAACCTACGTGATACGTGGTGTTGAGCAGGTGGTTTATGAAAACCAGAACTGGAGTACTGCAATATTTGGAGTCACCCCAGAATATATTATAGTTAGGGATTGGCCTGTGGATAGGGGCTCCTTTTTTATAAGTAGTGATCTAGATGGTGCAACCAAGGTCGCAGTACTTGGAAAAACCGTTGCTGATAATCTATTTCCTTCAGGTAATGATCCAATAGGGCAGACGATTCGGATCAAAAACGTACCATTTAGGGTTATTGGTGTCTTGAGTCCAAAGGGTCAAACCGCATATGGGTCTGATCAGGATGATGTCGTGATTATTCCATTTACAACGGCTGAAACAAAGGTTCTCGGGGCACAACTCCACGGAAGAGTGGGAAACATTCAGGTCTCTGCCGTGAGTGAGAAATTGATCCCAGAGGCTACCAGGCAAATCAGGGAAATCCTCAGAGCCCGTCACCGCCTCCAGCCAAAAGACGATGATGATTTTACGATTAGAACCCAAGTGGATATTGCCAATGCCGCACAATCAACCACACGGGTATTGACAATACTTCTTCTCAGTATTGCTTCCATTTCCCTTATCGTAGGTGGAGTGGGGATTATGAACATAATGCTTGTCTCTGTTACAGAGAGAACCAGGGAGATTGGAATCAGAATGGCCGTTGGCGCAAAAAGAAGGGATATACTTTTGCAGTTTTTGGTTGAGGCTTTGGCTCTGAGTTTAATAGGAGGGGTTATTGGTATCTTTATCGGAATTCTCAGCTCTAAGATTTTATCCCTATCTGCGGGCTGGCCTACACTCATTTCGGGGGAATCCATTCTTCTCTCTTTTATATTTGCCGCCTGTGTTGGGATCTTTTTCGGGTTTTACCCTGCAAACAAGGCATCAAGGCTTGATCCAATTGAGGCGTTAAGATATGAGTAGGTTTAGAATTCGTTTGAAGGCCTTTAGAATACATCAACTGAAAGAAATTAACACAATCTTAACAATTCCCTAACAGAATCTTTATAACCCCCAATTAAAGTAAAGCTTAGAAAAACTCTATTTAGGGGGTAAAAATATGAGAGGATTACTCATTGCATTCAGTGTTATAGCTCTGATGTCAGTAGCTGCTTTAGCAGCGGAGCTTACAGGTGCAGGTGCCACGTTTCCATTTCCAATATATTCAAGATGGGCATTCGATTATGAAAAGACTACGGGAGTGAAGCTCAATTATCAGTCAATAGGCTCAGGTGGCGGTATAAGGCAGATAATGAATAGAACAGTGGCCTTTGGTGCCTCTGATGCGCCCACACAGCCTGAAGAGGCCGAAAAGAACAATCTCCTTCAGTTCCCCACAGTAATAGGTGGAGATGTTTTAGTCTACAATCTGCCAGAGATTGGGGATAAACAATTGAGGTTTGATCCAAAGGCCGTGTGTGATATTTACATGGGAAAGATAACAGAATGGAATGACCCTTATATAAAGGGGCTAAACCCCGGGGTTAATCTTCCACCCACAAAGATTATTGTCGTTCACAGGTCTGATGGTTCGGGAACCACATGGATATTTACCAATTGGCTCTCCAAGGTATGTCCTGAGTGGAAGGAAAAGGTGGGATTTGGCACATCAGTCAACTGGCCAACGGGTATTGGAGGAAAGGGCAATGAAGGTGTTGCCGCCTATACGAAGCGGGCGCCCGGTGCTATTGGTTATGTTGAGTACGCATACGCAAAGCAAAATAAGATGCCTGTTGCCTCTATAAAGAATAAAGAGGGGAATTTTGTATCACCCAGCCCTGAGACATTTAAGGCTGCTGCAGCTAATGCAAACTGGGACAGCAAAAAACACTTCTATGAGGTCTTAACTGATCAACCTGGTAGGGATTCATATCCCATAGCAGGGGCCACATTTATACTCGTTGCAAAGGATCAGCCCGAGAAGAGTAAAGAGGCCATTAAGTTCTTTGATTGGGCTTATGAGCACGGGGATCAAGAGGCTATGGCATTGGATTATGTGCCTCTTCCTCAAGGGGTCAAGGATAAGATAAGAGAATACTGGAGGAGTAATAATCTCTACTAATAATGGACCTTACTCATACTTTGTACCTCCGTGGTAGGGGAGCAGAAGGCTCCCCTCTGTTTCACTCACAATGACAGGTAATCACTGCTAGAGCCGAATTAATCTTGGTTTTATCTTAGCGAGGTCATTGTATAATGGAAAGGAATGGCGCAATAATAGAGGTTGAAGTGAGCTTGCCTGTATCACAAAGGGCAAAAGAGGTAAAAAAGAACGGTAGATTAGTAGAGCTAATATTTAAAACCTCTCTTGGTTTTTGGGCGATATTCCTGGGGATTATATTCCCGGTTGCAGCCTTTTTTATCCTGGCAAAGGAGTCATGGCTTTCAATAAAGAGGTTCGGATTCGGGTTTATAACCGGAACCGTATGGGACCCCGTAGCATTGATATTCGGGGGGCTGCCGGCCATATACGGAACATTGCTCGTAACCTTTCTTGCCGTGCTTATTGCTACGCCGGTAAGTATAGGGATATCCATTTTTATAACGGAGTTGGCACCTAAGTGGTTCAAACCTATTGTTACAGGGGCAATTGAACTGCTTGCCGCAATCCCGAGCATAATCTATGGAATGTGGGGATTTTTTGTTTTTGTTCCCTTTGTAGCAAAGCATGTGGAGCCATTTCTAATAAAGAACCTCAGCCACCTGCCGATTATTGGATTCATGTTTAATGGAATACCCTCAGGAATAGATGCCTTTACGACGAGTATTGTGCTCTCTGTCATGATAATACCCTTCATGGCTTCGGTCACCAAAGATAGCTTTAATATGGTTCCTTCCATTGTTAAAGAGTCTGCTTATGGTCTTGGGGCTACAAAATGGGAGGTTATGAGAAGGGTTGTTATCCCTTATACGGCTTCGGGTATAGCCGGAGGATTGATACTTGCCATTGGCAGGGCATTGGGGGAGACCATGGCTGTGACATTCCTGGCGGGCAATAATCCCCAGATACCGAAATCACTATTTGAGCCTTTGACTACTATAACTGTTGCCCTCGCCAATCAGTTTACCGAGGCAGATACCGACCTTTATCTCTCTTCCCTATACTATCTTGCTATCATACTGTTTATCATATCATTTTTGGCGCTCGTAACTGCAAAGCTGATGGTACTTAGGCTTGAGAAACAGTGGAAGGTAAAGCAGATATGAGAAAAGGCATAATTGTTAGAAGAAAGGTTATAAGTAGAATATTTCTCACAATTTCCACTTTGACGGCACTGTACGGAATATTCTGGCTTTTCTGGATACTCTCTGATCTTTTTATAAACGGCTTTAGGTATATACATATTGGTCTTTTAACAGAAGATATGAATCCTGCCGGAGTTGAAGGAGGCGGGCTTAGACACGCCTTTGTAGGGCATCTAATAATCACATCTATTGCCACTGTCATGGGTGTAACGGTTGGGATATTTGCGGGCATATTCTTTGCCGAGTATGGCAGGGATTCGAGGTTCGTTCAGGCCTTGAGGAACGTAACAGATATAATGGTAAGCACGCCTTCAATTGTCATGGGGGCGCTTGTTTATGCTGTTTTGGTAAAGCCTATAGGCCACTTTATTTCATTGGGTGGCTCAATTGCCCTGGCACTTATAATGATGCCCGTTATCGCAATAACGACAGATGAGATGCTAAAGCTTGTACCAGGCATGATGAGAGAGGCGGCTTATGCCCTAGGCGCATACAAGTGGCAGATTATTACGAAGGTTACACTTCGGGCTGCTAAGGTAGGAATACTGACAGGAGTGATTCTCGGTATCGCGAGGATAACAGGGGAGACTGCTCCCCTTTTATTTACGTCGTTTAACAACAATTTCCTTACGACAAATATACTTAAGCCTATGGCGTCTCTAACTGTTACGGTATTTCAATATGTTTCAGGGCCATACGATTATTGGCATGAGCAGGCATGGGCTGCCTCTTTAATCCTTACGCTGGGTGTTCTCCTATTGTCTATTATCGCTAAGATAATTATCAATGGAGTTTCTTTTACTGCTCCCTTTGCCCTCATCTCACGGAGTCTATTTTTCATCAGGAAGTTTAGAAAGGAGGAATGAGTTATAATGGTTGACTCTGTGAAAAAGACTATGAAAGAGGAAAATGAGGTGGTTCCAAAGAGTATTTCTGGGGAGAAGATAAGAGTAAATAATCTGAATTTCTACTTCGCAAATAAGAAGGTTCATGCACTAAAGAATATAAACATGTCCATATACGAGAATAAAGTAAGCGCGATAATAGGACCATCTGGGTGTGGAAAGACAACGCTCCTTAGGTGCTTCAACAGGATGCACGACCTATATCCCGGAAACAAATATGAAGGCGAGATTATATTTGACGGTGTGAACATTATATCTAAGGAAATGGACCACATAGAGCTAAGGAGTAGAATTGGAATGGTGTTTCAAAAACCCACGCCATTTCCCATGTCTATATTTGATAACGTTGCATTCGGTCTTAAGCTCATGGGTGTAAACAACGGGACCGAACTCAAAGACAGGGTTGAGCGGGCACTCAAGAACTCGGCTCTCTGGGAAGAGGTGCATGATAGACTAGGTGGGAGTGCATTTTCCCTGTCTGGGGGACAACAGCAGAGGCTCTGTATTGCAAGGGCTATCGCGGTTGAGCCTGAGGTTCTTCTCTTTGATGAACCTACATCTGCCCTTGATCCCATATCAACATCAAAGGTTGAGGAGCTCATAGCGGAACTTAAAAGTAAGGTGACCATAGTTATAGTTACACACAATATGCAGCAGGCCGGTAGAATAGCTGACTTTACGGCATTCATGTATCTAGGGGAGATCATTGAATTTGATAAGACGGAGAAGATATTTACAAATCCCAGTCACATGCTCACCGAGCAATATATAACGGGAAGGTTTGGATGAAATATCTTAAAGTATGCCTTATTTAAGGATTGAATTGGAAGAACATTCGGCGAAGAAGCCGAAGCAGCGGTAGATAAATTAAAGGGGTATTTAAATTGAAAATAGTGCATATCTCTGATTTACATCTCACTGGTTCTAGTTTTGTCCCCGAGTGGGGCCAGAGGGTTCTTAGTATTCTTAATGAGATTGAGCCTGAAATACTCGTTGTTACGGGTGATCTTACCGACTGGGGATATGAGTACGAATACGAGGTAGTAAAGGAGTATTTCGGTAAAATAAAGGCAAAAAACAGGATTGTAGTCCCGGGAAATCACGATTCAAAGAACGAGGGATACATTATCTTTGAAGAGATATTTAAAACGAGATACCCATACTATGAAGATGGAAAAGTCGCAATCTTAGGGATAGACTCAAGCGAGCCAGACATAGATGATGGACACATAGGAAGAGAGAGTTATGCTGTTATAAGAGAAAGGCTGTCGGCGAGGAATAGGATAAAGATACTCGCACTGCATCATCACCTTATTCCCATACCTGGAACTGGCAGGGAAAGGCACATACCTGTAGACGCCGGAGATGTACTTAGGCTCTGCATTGAATTGGGAATAAATTTCGTTTTCTCCGGGCACAAGCATCAGCCGTGGATATGGAGGCTCGAAAACACTTATTTTATTACGGCAGGAACCGCTACAACGCGTAGACTCAAAGGCAGGTCATATCCCTCATTCAACATATTGGACATAACTGAGGAGAGGGCTTCATTAATAGAGATAAATGTATCTGAGGAGAGTTCAAAGGAGATACTGACAATATGAAAAAGTTAGAAGAGGAGATAAATAATCTCAAGAGACTACTCCTTGAGATGGCCGCTTCGGTTGAGGAGATGATAGGCAAAAGCATAAAGGCACTCAAGGAAAGGAATGTGATTTTGGCAGAGGGTGTAATAAAGGGCGATGATAGGGTAAATAAAATGGAGATAGAGATAGATAACCTGTGTATAAAAATACTCGCGCTTTACCATCCTGAGGCTGAGGATTTGAGAACTGTGACGATGATTATGAAGATAAATAACGACCTTGAGAGAATAGGTGACCATGCGGTAAACATTGCTGAAAGGGCAATCTACCTTGCCGACAAGCCCTCTGTAAAACCGCTTATTGATATTCCGAGAATGGCGGAAAAGGCAATGGAGATGCTAAGAGAGAGCCTCGATGCCTTTGTGAACAAAAATGCAGAGCTTGCAGTTGAGATTCGTAAAAAGGATGACGATGTGGATTCACTTCAGAACCAGGTTTTAAGGGAGCTTGTGACGTATATGATAGCAGATCCAAGTATAATTGACCGTGCGCTCCGCCTTATTCTTATTAGTAGAGACCTTGAAAGGATTGCTGATCTTGCGACAAACATCGCAGAGGACGTGTTCTATATAGCCCGCGGCAAGGTCTTAAAGCATAATGCTATAGAAAGCGAAGGGTCTCAATGAATAATGCGCGATGCCATTGGGCATTTAACAAACAATTAACAAAATCTTAACGATTCCTTAACAAAGTTTTGATAACATCCGGAAATTCCCGAACTTACCTAAGGTTCAAATTGAGAGTCGAGATAGAGTATGCTTGAAAAGCGGGCTTTGGTTTTTGCCGGTATAGAGCGCATATTAGATCTTAATAGAGCAAATAAAAAGAGGAGGTGATAAGCTATGAAAGGGCTGATAGGGTCGGTTGGACTGATTGGGGCAGGTGTTTTTCTCGGTATGGGTTTAATTATTGGAGCAAACATCGGTATGGCAGTGCTCAAAATAGCTGCTCCTCATATTAATAATTTACACAATAGAGGAAAAGGAGTTTGAAGAATCTAATGGAGGTATAATGGGTGTATCCAATATCTCATATAGAAGGAAGAACGAGACTGAAGTTTCCCAATTTATATGAAAAGAACCTTTTTTTAGAAAATACAAAGAATATCCCTGGACTAAAAAGCCTAGAACACGATGACGCGACATTAACTGTTTTAGTCAAATACGAGCCTAACTCGCCGTTTGATTATATAATGAAAAATATCGTATCCAAAGAGCCCGAACAAGGATTATCAAAGGATGACATTTCCTCTTATGTTACACCGATCTTAAAGAGTCCATTGACAAAGGCATTATGGCTTATGACGGTCCTAGGAATTAAAGTGGGATTTTTACAATTTTCTATAAGCTCAATGATAGTAAATAGGTATATAAAGGCCAGATTTGGTTAATTCAAATGAAAAGGAGGCGCAAAACATGCCATTTGTAGAGGAGATTGGTGAGACAATCGCGGAGTATATTTTCCCCAACTATTTCTTTGGAGGGATAGGAACTGTAATAGGTATTGTGTTGCTAGCTAAGATGATGAAACCAAGCAGACCATATTTGGTTGGAGCTACGAAGGAGTTTATATCTTTCAAACAGTGGTTAAGCTCCTCTTTGGCAGAGGGTAAGGAGTTCTGGGAGGATGTTGCAGCAGAGGCAAAACACCAGTACAAGCTTGAGGTGGAGAGAAAGCTTGAGATTCTGCAAAGGCAGCAAGAGGTCTTACAAAAAATAAGAGCTACACTATAGGGAGGAAACAGTATGAATATGTTAGTAAAAATATTTACATCAAATCCATTTTATTTCGCTTTGGGTATTGGGGCCGGGCTGGTTGGTTTATATGTGGTCAACAAGGTGGAAGAACAGAGAAAATTGGAGAATACGCTGAGGGAAATAGAGGCGGCGGTCAAGACCTTAGAGATGCGAAAGTTGGCCATTGCCGAAACTGGCGGAGAAAAGGCAAAGAAAAATTAGCCCATCTTGGGAATCTAAGATAGAAGAATCGAGAGAGACAGAAAATGGCTATTCCATATGTTGTAAAGAGTCTGCTGCCGGGGAGGTTTCAGATAAAAAGCGAGTTCTTCAAATACATCCCCGTCTCTGAAGATGCTGTAGGCCATTTTATTAGGCAAAGAAAGGGCATATCAAAGGTTAAGATCAGTAAGAAGACCGGAAACCTGACCATTGAGTATGAGCCTAATGAGTTTAACCCGGGTGAATTTTTCAACATCTTAGATACCGCCACACCTCAGCTTATAGCAACGGCATTGTCAGAGGCGGAGAAGAGCGTTGTTAAAAAACCGGAAGAAAAAGAGGGCGAAAAGGGTGGTGCCAGGAGATGGCTTGTTTTAAACACACTTGGGTTTGTGCCTTTTCTCCTCAGGTCTTCTATGCCTTTTGATTTCTTTACGTTTTTAACATTGGGCTTAGCTATTCCCATATTCAAAAAGGCGATTAACTCGATAAAAAATAGAAAAATAGATGTTCATCTTCTGGATTCATCTGCAATAGCCCTATCAACACTGCTGAGAAGCCCTTTCTCTTCTATGCTTATGATATGGCTTTTGTCCTTGGGAGATTTGATAGAGGAAAAAACACACGGGGCAGCCCGTAAGGAGATAGAGAAGTTACTCAATTATAGAGGCGAGACGGCTTGGCTCATTACCGAAGATGGCAACGCTGTCAAGGTCTCTGTAGCCGACATAAAGGCAGGAGATAAAATAGTCGCCTATACTGGGGAGAAGATCACAGTTGACGGGCTGGTTATCGAGGGGGAGGCTTTGGTAAATCAGGCATCTCTTACGGGTGAATCAAATCCTGTTCATAAGAAGCAAGGCGATAGGGTTTATGCCGGGACATTTATAGAAGATGGGAAACTCTACATAGTTACGGAGAAGGTAGGAGACGAGACTGCCCTTGCAAAGATAGTGCAAATAATACAAGAGAGCGTTAGGGATCCAATAGAGACTCAGAAGAGGGCAGAGGAGCTTGCAAACAAATTTGTAATCCCCACGTTTTTAACCGCAGGCTGTATTTATGCTGCAACAAGGAATTTAAGCAGAACTGTATCCACTCTGACCTTTGACTACCATACTGGGATTCATGTATCAACCCCTACGGCGGTGATGTCACACATGGCGCTTGCGGCGAAAAGGGGGATACTCTTTAAAAGCGGAAGGCATATCGAGATCCTACACAAAGTTGACACTATAGTATTTGATAAAACTGGCACACTCACTGCTGGTTATCCGGAGATAACAGAGATAATCCCTTATGAGTTATCTGAAGAAGAGGCTTTAAAACGCGCCGCATCGCTTGAACAGAGGCTTACACATCCTGTGGCCAAATCCATAGTCCAGAAGGCTATTGAACGTAATTTGGAAATCCTCCCGAGAAGAGAATCAAAGTACCACATGGGTCTTGGGGTTGAGGCTTATATAAATGGGACTAAATCCCTAATAGGCAGCACCAAATTCATGGAAAAGCAAAACATAAGGATTCCTAAGAGGGTTAAAGAGGACGTTGATAAACTACACGAAAGAGGAGAATCCGTTTTGTATCTCGTAGAGGGTGATGTCATAGTTGCATTGATAGGATTTGCGGATCCGCTTCGGACAGAATCCAAAAGGGTTGTGGAGATTCTCCATAATCTGGGGAGAGAAGTCATTTTGTGTACCGGAGACAATGAGGGTGCTGCAGAGGTTGTGGCTAAGAAGCTCAATATAAAGAACTACTACGCAAGGGCATTTCCCGATGAAAAGGCAAGGATAATAAAATCCCTAAAGAAACAAGGGAGAACCGTGGCATTCTTGGGTGACGGAGTCAATGACTCTCCTGGACTGTCTGTTGCGGATATAGGTATATCTATAAACAGCGGAGCGGATATTGCGATTGAGGTTGCCGATGTCGTTATAGGTAATGATTTACGCCACCTTATAGAGGCAATAAGGATATCCGATATGGCTATTGGAAAGATGGAGCAGAACTACAGGATCAATACCATAGCGAACACAGTTGGAATGATTGGAGCAATCACTGGGTTATTTTCTCCCGTTGTCGCCACGATTATTAATAATGGAACGACGGTTTTCATGGGTATAAACGCTATAGAACCGCTTTGGAATAATGCCGATGGGCGTATAAAAAGGGATTTATGAATATAAATAGGCTGTGGAGGTGATATTTAATGGCTAAAAAGAGAAGAGGTGAATCGGATGACGAAAAAAAATTACAACAAGACCTTGAGGAAATGAAAAGAACCCTTGCCGACTTAAGGGCCAAGCTTGGTATGACAAAGACAATGGGTTTGACAAAGGTTTCCGCAGAAACTGCGAAGAGGATAGGTGACACGGCTTCGGAGGTTGTAAAATCGGCTTCAGAGGTTGTTGAAAAGGCATTAAAAGTCGTCCAATTCGCAGCACTTGGGGCAATGCAAGGTGCTAGAAGGGCACTAAAAGAGGAGAAAGAAACAGAGGAGTCAAAAACCACTACTAAGTCAAGAAGGAAAGCTCAGAAATCACATTTTGAGAGCACGGAACAAGATACGAGCAGCGATGGTTAATGGTCGTAGCTATGTTTCTTAGAGGGTAACAGATAATATCAAATTCGGCTGTCGGTGGTACGTAAGTGTCATTCTGAACGAAGCGAAGCATTTCATTCTAATTCTTCGCTTCGTTCGGCATGGCTAAAGACCACTCCTCAATCGGGTTTGATACAAGCAGCTCAGGCTTTGTTTTCATTTTGACCTCGATTTATTTTCTCATCGAGTTGATAGGTGGTCTATACTATAATAGCCTTGCTTTGGTTACCGATTCGGCATTTATGGCAATTGATTTGGTAGGTCAACTCAGTGCAATCTATGCAAAAAGGCTAAGTCGGAGACCACCGGATAAAAATAAGACATTTGGATATGAAAGGGTTAAGGTCCTATCTAGTCTCTCCAATGGAATCCTCGTTGGATTTCTTTTGTTTTATGTACTGACCAATGCATACAGGAGGATCTCTAATCCCGAACCATTGGATACGGATAGGGTTTTTATAGTTTCAGTAGTTGGATTACTTGTAAATGTCTATGGAGCCTTTAGGCTTTATCAACTGTCGAAGGATATAAGTTTAAGGGGCGCATTTTTAATTGTTCTAAATGATGCATTAAGTTCTGTTGGTGTAATAGTATCAACCATGATTATAAAGTTTACAGGTCTTTATGTAGTAGATGCAATTGCGAGTATAGTTATAGTTCTCTTGGTAGCATATCCTACGTACTTCTTAATGAGAGATAGCATAAATATACTGATGGAAGGTATTCCTTCAGGGATTGATATAGAGAAGGTGGAAAGGTTTATATACGAGAACTTTGATCATGCAAAGAAGGTTAAGGACCTGCATATATGGGCACTGGTTCCGGAGAAAACGATTATGACTGTAAAAATAAGAACGGAGGGTAAGGTGTATGATAGAGAAAAGATAAAAAGCCTTAAAGAACTATTGCAAGAAAAATTTAGACTCTATGATGTTTTTGTCGAGGTTTATGAGGAGGATTAATTAGATGATATACGTAAAGACGAGAAGTGGGAGATTCATGTCTTTGAGTCATATAGTGGGCTTTGCTCTGGAGGAGCAGAGCATGGAGATGGAAGGAAAAAGAACCGTAGTCTCTGAGATAATCGCATACCTCCCAGAACCACTCTATCCTGCCATCTTGGCAATCTATTATGATCATGAAACGGCAGAAAAGAATCTTGAGAAATTTATGGAAAAGCTTCTAAAAATGGAGAAAGGAATAATAGGCATAGAAACACAAATATGAAGAAGGTAATTTATGGTATTATGATTTGTAGACGCATTGGATTTGAAAGAACACCAAAGAGAGCTGAGGCTGGCTGGGCATTTTCATCTATGTTACTATTTTGGTTATAATTTAAGACGGCGTTGTTGCATAAATGCCCAAATCTGCAATAACTTCAATAAGTTACATATTTTGTTCGAAATTGAAAAATACAATAGTATCAGCCGCTTACAGTGAATTATGCAACAAAGCCATTTAGGACTGCATCTGTCTATCTTCTTTCTTTCATTAGTAGCCAATCTGTAGGTGTGATTGTAAGAGGCGGAAGGAAATAGAGAAAACAGTTTCTTTATTTCTGTTCTCTTCTTCTGTAAATAAGTAAATGGAGATGGTTGCAACAGAGCAATTGAGTATCATAACATTAAGCATTTAGTCTTTAGGTGTCCTGTGTCAGAGCCACGGAGAGTCTTTACTCGGTGCAACTATGACAGAGAAAAGGGTGATTATAGTTGGCGGAGGTTTTGGAGGGGTCACGCTTGCACAGCACTTAGAGCGGTCTGTCTGTTCTGAAATTGAAATCGTTCTCATTAGCAGTGAAAACCACTTCGTTTTCACCCCCATGCTGGCGGAAGTTGTTGGTCGTTCTATATCCCCACTGCATATCGTGGTTCCGGGACGACAGATGGTGCGTCGAACTAATTGGCTTACGGCTCGCGTCACAGAGATCGAAATCGAAAAGAATATCGTTCATTATATGGCATCTGGTGGGGAGAGAGGAACCCTTTCATATGACCATCTGGTCTTGGCATGTGGCTCGGTTGTCAATCTAGACATAATGCCAGGCATGGCAGCCCATGCCTATCCACTAAAGACACTCGGTGATGCGATTTTTTTAGGGAATGACCTAATAGGTCGTATGGAAGAAGCCGCTGTTGAAACCGATTCAATTAAGCGAAAGCGGCTGCTTACTGTCGTGGTTATAGGAGGTGGGTTCAGCGGAGTGGAGATCTCTGGGGCGATTGCAGACCTTCTTGAGAGAATCCGTTGTTTTTATCCACAGCTTAAACGTGAGCAACCGCGCATCATTCTCCTACATCGAGGTGATTGCATCCTTCCGGAACTGAATGCTCCGTCTCTCTCAGAGTTTGCTTATTCCAAGCTGCGCGGGCGTGGTATTGAAGTGCGTCTCAAGACGGAGGCACAGGAAATCTCAGCGACTGAGATTTGTTTAAAATCTGGCGAACGTATTGAAGCCGCTACCGTTGTTTGTACGGTGGGAAACATAACAAACCCTTTAATCAAGAGTTTGGGTTTATCACTCAAACATGGCCGTCTTGTCACAGGCCCGGACATGCTTGTATCTGGCTCTACCAATGTGTGGGCCTTGGGTGACTGTGCAGAGGTGCCAAATGCCTATGATGGAAAACCGAGCCCACAAACGGCGCAATTCGTAACGCGACAGGCAAAACAACTGGCCGATAACCTTGTGTGTATTCTAAAGGGTCAGCCAACGAAGGCATTTTCTTTTAAGCCTCTTGGGATGATGGCTTCTATTGGCCACAAGAACGGGGTAGCTGAGATTCTGGGCTTTAAGATGTCTGGATTCCTCGCCTGGTTCTTTTGGCGCGGAATTTATCTGGCAAAACTCCCTACATTAGCGCGTAAAATCGAGGTCGCAATTGATTGGGCTTGGCAGAATTTCTTTCCACCCAATATTGTGGAGTTGAAAATGGTGCGCACTGAACGGGCAGGTCGGGCGCACTACGCCGCGGGTGAATTTGTCATTCGAAAAGGTGATTCAGGTGACCGATTCTTTGTAATAGAAAGCGGCAAAGCGGGTGTTTACATAGACGAAAACTCTCCTCCAATTGCAATCCTCAAAGCCGGTGATTATTTCGGTGAAGGAGCGCTTCTGTCACCTGGTGGAAAGGGTGTGCGCACGGCTTCTGTGAGGGCAGAGACAGCCCTTGATCTAATCACGATTGGTCGCAATGATTTCATTCAACTCTCGGAATCTTTAGGAGCACTACAAAAGGAACTCCACCGATCTGCATTGGCACGCAGTGGCTATCAGAGATTTATGGAGATGGTAAGGCAAGAACCCTGGTTTTCAATTGCAAGGGTCTCAGAGGTCATGTCTCAGCCCGCTCAGACCCTCCCGCTCAACCTTACTCTTGAGGAAACCATGGAGTGGTTCTATAGAGGCAAACTGGGATACCCAGTGGTTGACGAAAATGGGATTCTACGCGGCTATTGCGGGCGCTCTGAACTGTATGAGGCCCTAAGTGGAATTATTTCAATCAGGACCCCTGTGTCTGACTTCATGCGAAAGGATCCACCCCGAGTTAATGAAAATCAATCCTTAGTGGATGCTACGCTAGTGCTTATGCGTGAGCAGATTGAAATACTCCCGGTTGTCTCTTCTGATGGCAGTGGGAAGGTGTTAGGAGTTTTGAGTCCAATTGATGTCTTTCAAAAGGTAGTTAAGGTTTTAAAGGCACATAATTAAGTGAAGCCGCTATCTGCTTATAATTTCCCTTGTGATTCGAATCAACTGTGAAAAGGCAAGCTTCTAAGACCCCTTGTCTTTTTTCCAATAAGGTGTAGGTAGTATTTGAATTTTTCCATAAGACCCGCTTTTCTAAAGAGGTATATGTTTCCTTCTCTTTCGACTTTTACCCTTTCACCTATGTGGTGTTTTTCTGGAAACATTGCACGAGCAAGAAGACGTCTTCCGCCTTCGATTTGGACAAAGCCAAGGATCAGAGGTGAATGAAATCCCTCAGGTGGGACATGAAGGACTGTAAATGTCTCAAGGGTTCCTTCTGCTCTATTGATTATCTCATCTCCTTCTATGGTCTGTGGGATGTAAATTGGAAGATTGTAAAAACTGGTTCTTTGAGTTGGTTTTATGTTTTCCTTGCTTTTCTCCAGTATTGTAACAAAGTTGTTATTCCCAAGCCCTCCTATAGAATGCGTTAAGGCTATATCCGCTTTTCCTACCTGACGCTTGGCATCAACCTCTCCTCTCATCTGCCGCACAGATTCAACAATCTGGGCAAGTCCTGACGCACCGACGGGGTGTCCCCTTGATTTAAGCCCCCCCGAAGGGTTTATTGGAAGCTGCCCGTCAATCTGAGTAATACCGTCTTCAACGGCTTTCCATCCGTTTCCTTCATCAAAGAATCCCAGATCTTCGCTGTTTATAATCTCAAAGCTCGTGAATGCATCGTGTATCTCGGCGAAGCTTATGTCCCTGGGTCCAACTCCTGCCATATCATAAGCCTCTTTTGCCGCAATGCGTGTGGCCATAAATGAGGAAAGTGAGACTCTATGGCTTACACTGAGCGTATCTGTTCCTTGACCTATTCCTGAAACGCGGATATCTGTTCTTTCGCTTGTAAGAACTAAGGCGGCTGCGCCGTCTGTAATAGGAGAACAGTCATAGAGCCTCAGAGGCTCAGAGATGAATTTGCTCTCCTTATAATCTTCAAATGTGATTCTTTTCTGAAACTGCGCAAGGGGATTGAGGGAGCCATTAAAGTGATTTTTTATAGCTACGCCTGCTAAGATTTTTTCCATTCTTCTTTTGGGGATTTTAAATCGGCCCATATAGGCTTGGGTTATCATTGCACCGAGCGCGGGCATTGTACCTCCCGTCTCCCTTTCTCCTTGCTCTATCACCTCAGCAAGGATTCGAGTGGTTTTTGCAGTTGGAAGATGGGTCATCTTTTCTCCGGCAATAACAAGAACGTTTTTAAACCTGCCTGAAGCTACGGCTGCATATGCAACTGAAAGAACTGCTGCACCGGAAGAAGAAGCAGTCTCTACACGGATTGAAGGAATCCCTGAAAGGCCAAGTGCATCGGCTGTAAGTGCCCCGATATTGCCCGTTCCAGTAAATTCTTCTGGGTTCATAGCACCAATAAATATTGCCTGAGGCTCTGGATACCTAGATACACCAAGGGCTTCTCTTGCGGCTTTGACGAGAAGGGATTTTAGATTCAAATCCGATTTCTCGAATTTAGTCATTCCAATTCCATCTATATAGACAGAACCCATAGTTAAAACCTCTAACGGATATATATAAATATAATTTTACTCTTATATTTCTTCTGCTAATAGGGTCAGTATTTAGATGTATGGCCTATGATTGTCATTGCATGTTGTAATAGCTGAACGGTGGCACGTGGACTGTGTCGTTTTTCCCTTGACATAATACGGCTCTAATATATCCTTTTTTATACTTGGAGGTTCTCATAACATGAGAAAGTCATTAGAAGCGGTTTTACTAATTTCCGTTGTTGTATCCCTTATTATTTCGGTATTTCCTGCTCGAAGAACTCAGGCGGCTGAACTTGCATCTTTAGCCGATCTTGTTAAAAGGTTGAAGCCTTCTGTAGTAAATATCAGTACTACGAGCGTTGTAAAGGGTGGAGGAAGCCTATTTGAATCGCCTTTTGGGGGCGGCGAGCAGGATCCTTTTGAAGAGTTTTTCAAAAGGTTCTTTGGTGATATTCCTCAAAGGGAGTTCAGGCAGAGGGGACTTGGCTCTGGGTTTATCTTAAGCGAGGATGGCTATATTGTAACAAATAATCACGTTGTGGAAAAGGCAAACGATATAGAGGTAGTTCTAGAGGACGGAGAAAGATACAAAGCCAGGGTTATAGGAAAAGACCCGAAAACCGACGTAGCGCTCCTTAAGATTGAGCCTAAACATAAACTCCCGGCCGCGGCGCTTGGAGATTCAGACAAACTTGAGATTGGGGATTGGGTCATTGCGGTAGGGAATCCGTTTGGTTTGGGTCATACTGTGACGGCTGGAATAGTTAGTGCAAAGGGTAGGTCTCTAGGGCTTGGCACATATGATGATTTTATTCAAACCGATGCGGCGATAAATCCCGGAAATAGTGGTGGCCCTCTTTTTAACCTTCAGGGGCAGGTTGTTGGTGTCAATACTGCAATTGTTGCAGGGGGACAGGGGATAGGGTTTGCAATACCAATCAATCTGGCAAAGAGCGTTATAACCCAGCTGAAGAGCACGGGGAAGGTGGTGCGCGGGTGGCTTGGGGTTTTAGTACAGCAGATAACCCCCGATATAGCGGAGGGCTTGGGTCTATCTGAGCCTAAAGGAGCGTTAGTTTCAGATGTAACTCCGGGCAGTCCAGCAGATAAGGCTGGCATAAGGAGGCAGGATATTATCACCGAATTTAATGGACAGAAGATTAATGATATGCAAGAGCTTCCGAGGTTGGTTGCTGCAACCCCTCCTGGAACGCAAGTGACATTGAAATTCTTAAGAAATGGAAGGGAGCAGAGCGTGAGATTGAGGCTCGGAGAGCTTCCTGAAGAAGTTGCCAAGTCCGGTGGTCCGGGAGGGCAGCAGATTGAACAAAATCTTGGCCTTATCGTTCAGGAGATCAATCCTGAAATGCAGAGGCGTCTGGGGATTCAGGACTCTCAAGGTGTCATTATAACGAGTGTGGAATCTGGAAGCATTGCCGAGGAGGCCGGGCTTCGTCCGGGAGATATAATTCTCGAGATAAACAAAAAGCAGGTCAAGAGCCTCGATGATTATAGGAAGGGCATAGATTCTATTAAATCGGGTCAGACCGCTCTTTTGCTTGTAAAGAGGAATAAAAATACACTTTATGTTGCCCTTAAGGTTGAAGGCAATGCCAAGGGTTGAAGAAAGGCTAAGAGAGATTGGGGTTGAAATCCCTTTGCCTCCGGTGCCACAGGGGGCTTATCAGCCAGCAGTCATTTCAGGAAATCTCATATTTGTCTCTGGTCAACTTCCCATAAAGGAAGGAGAGCTTTTATATAGGGGTAAGGTCGGGTCTGAGGTCTCAGTTGAGGAGGGAATAGAGGCGGCAAGGCTTGCCGCAATAAATTCCCTTTCCATAATGAAGAGGGAGCTCGGCGATCTCGACAGAGTAAAGAGGATTGTAAAGCTGACTGGATATGTCAGTAGCGCTCCTGGATTTGGTATGCAGGCAAAGGTTGTAAATGGTGCATCAGAGTTCTTCTATGATGTTTTTGGAGATATGGGCAGACATGCCCGCGCTGCGGTAGGCGTTTATGAACTTCCCTTTGGAGCTCCTATAGAGGTAGAGGTCATTGCAGAGATTTCTTAGAAGGTCCTATTAGGAATTTGTATTATCCTCTCCAAATCAATTCTTATGCCCGGAATCAAAGGAATTTTCATTTATTCGGACTATCCTTCAAAGGCTTTGTCAATTGGGAAAGTAATTGATTTTATAAGGAGCTATGGGCTTTTCGCTCAATATCGGGGAAATATATTTGAGTTCTTAAGCCCGACTGCGGAAGAAGCAGTAGAGTTGAGCCGAAGAATCGCAGGGACGAGGGTTATGGACATATCCGTACCAATTGATGAAATCCGTGAGCCGATTTATAGGGAGATTGACGCAGAGCTAAGAAGACTTAGAGACGACGGAGGTCATCTCGGAGTGTTCTATGATGGGCTCTGGATTCAGAGGATTTTTTATAAATATATGTCCTGGAAAACGCCCGAAGAGTTTAAAGGCAGATATATTCACGTAATCTTTACAAACAGGCTTTTTGGAACTTATGATGCAGGAAGGTATCATGCGAGGGTTATAATTACAGGGCCGCCGTCTTTAATCTCTACCTCAGGGATAGTAGAGGCTCCTGCAAGGCCTAAGGACTACTACTGGCTAAAAGCCGGATTTATAAGGGCGGGAAAAGACATTGGGGAGCTTGATCTGCTCTATAGAGGGAGATTCATTGAATATGACGATTCAAGGATTACAGAGGCCTTAAGTCCTTATGTACTTCAATCTGTTTTCTATGAGATTACTGGAAATCCCTTTTGTGATAATCCTGACTGCTGCCTTTATAACTCCCACTGGCAGGAAGAGGTCATAAGGGCTCAGATTGAGGGAAAACTATGCGGGGAGCATAGGGATATTATAAAAAGGCTTGGGCTACTTGAGGAATGACAACCTAATTGTCGTAGATACAAAGGGCTTTGTTGCATAATTCACTGTAAGCGGCTGATACTATTGTATTTTTCAATTTCGAACAAAATATGTAACTTATTGAAGTTATTGCAGATTTGGGCATTTATGCAACAACGCCGATACAAAGACTTAGACTAATAATAGGCTAAGAGAAAGGCCCTTCTAAGCCGTTGCGCTAGCAGTTCTTTTTCTCTTTCGTCATCGCGGGCTAAGACAAATTCTGAGCCGATTATTTGCCCTTTTTTTCCCTTAATGGCTGTCAGGGAGTAAGGTCGCAAATGGATCTTACGCCTTGCCAATAGCCTTTCTTTTCGGTTGGCTCTCGGTTTATTATCCATTCTTTGTATTTTCTGTTTTGGAGAAGTCAAATTTTCCTTAAAAAATGTGTCATCTTTGCTTTTATCACCAAGGAGCGGGGTCTCAATTAAAGCTAATCCAATTTGATTAGAGCCATTATCGGGCATTGAGATACTATGAATCTGGTGAGTGCTTTTATACCCTTTCTCATAATAAAAGGTAAAAAGAACGATTATCAATAAAACTAGGGTCAGTGGTGCAAGGGAGTTGTATTTATGTAATGACAGTACCTTCCAAGGCCTAAATATGGGTATCTTGGTGCTTTGTATAAGTTCATTTACTAATTGGTTCACGCTTCTTAGGTTTTTAGAAATGGCAGAGAGGATGATCTGAAACGGTATGAAATCATTAAGGGGCTTCTTTTGCATGATATCCTTATGAGGCACCTTAAATTCGGTGCCAACTTTCTCTATATCTACCTCTTGGGTTTGAACAAATGGTTTAAACTTTATTTCTTCCCTTTCTAATATCTTATATCCGTCCTCTGTATGGATTACTACACAGTTCTTACCGTATCGTTTTTTCCCTTCATAAAGAGCCATGTCTGCATGGTAAAGCAACTCCTGTGCCTCTCTTACGTTTGCAGGTAAATAGGTTGATATACCAAATGTGGCCGTTACCTGTATTTCTTTCTCATCATAGGGAAAAATAAGGGTTGAAATAGCTCGATGTATACGCTTTGCAATTAACGCTGCATTCTCAAGTGTTGTATGTGTAAATAGTACAGTAAACTCTTCTCCACCGTATCTAGCGGCTATATCCACATGTCTGACTGCTCCTGATGTGAGCCTACCGATCTGTTTTAATACATGGTCCCCAAAAATGTGTCCGTATGTATCATTAATGAGTTTGAAGTTATCTATATCAAAGATGCAAAGTGATATAGAAACACCATAGCGCTTGGCCCTTTCATACTCTTCACTTAGGCGATTCATAAAGTGACGCCTGTTAAAAAGCCCTGTAAGTTCATCTCTGATTAATGCAGCTTTTAACTCTTCTTGAGCAAAAACTCTCTCTAATACCACTCCTACAGCTTCAGAGAACAGATCTAGGATTTCTTTATCTTGTGGAGTTATCCTTCCACCAGTTGTCTTTCTATCCACTTCAAAAACGGCTTGGACTCGCCCTTTTGCCTTAACTGGAATTACAGCAAAGGAGTGTGTGGGGGTTGCCTTCTGTATCGTGGTAAACTGGAATTGCCATCTCAGTTCAGGCAAAATCTCCTCTTCATCAAATACAACTATTCCCTCTCCCCTAAGGGCAGCCATTCCAGTGGCCCCTGATTCTTCAGATAAGGAGAGCTTAGAACTGGGTATCTCTTCTGCAAATCCAGCATAACATACCAGAGAAATTATGTTTCTCTCCCAATTTACCTTTCTAACCGTTGCACGATTAAAACCGAGGTGATTAATTAGGATTTCTGTAAGGTATTTATAGGCTTCTAATTCAGTTGTAGCTTTTGAGACCTCATTGATGGCTGATTTTACTTTTGTCAGATGGTCTGAAAACACTCATCTAATTATACTTTCATTTATAAATTAAGAAAATACCTTGGCGTTATTTAAATATTTTATAAGGATAATTGGGAAAAGGTATCTGTATTTTGTAGGGATAGGAGACTCCGATTCCTATCCCTATAGTTTCATCAGGTTTAAGCCCTGGCCTGTTCTTGGAGTCTGTTTATAGCGACCTCGGCGGCCTTCTTTCCTGAAAGGAGCATTCCGCCAAATGTAGGCCCCATTCTTGGAAGCCCGTATGTGCTGTTTACTGCCATTCCGCAGACGATCAAGCCGGGAGCGACTTCACCTGTATACTCAACGAGCGCATCCTCGGACTTTTCTACCCACATGGAGCCATGTCCTGGAAGCTTCTTAAAGAGCCCTTGCTTTGCTAGTCTTGAAACTAGATATGCGTCGTGTCCCGTCGCGTCTATCACGAGCTTTGCCTCAAGTGCAATTGGGTCAAGGCACGTGATTTCCTTAGGCATATTTGATATGGGAGACCAGTTTACAACCACACCTGCTACGCGACCATTTTCTCTGTATACAAGGTCATCAAACATAGTCATGTTTGCAACTTTTACCCCGGCCTCGCACATTGCAGCTATGAGTTTTGAGCAGGCATAGGGGCCATCTGCAACATAAAGCCCGTCAGAAATCTCTTTATATGGAACCTCTATTTCATCGAGTACCCTTTGTCCCGGATCCCTTACCGTGATTTTATTCATGAGATATCCGCCTATCCAGAATCCGCCACCCAAGTAATTCATTCTTTCTACCAGGAGAACCTTATATTTTTTTTTCGCAATGTCTTTAGCCGCTACAAGGCCGCTTGGGCCTCCGCCTACAACTATCACATCGCTTGCCACGTAATCGGAAAATTCCCTTGAAAATTCATCCACTATGGCTCTTGTAATCTCCTTCTCACTTACAGGTGCAAAAAGCCTTTGCCTTTCAGCCATGATAGAGCTACCTCCCCTTATAATATAATCTCGACTTCAAAGTTTAAGCCTATCACAACTATGAGAGTCGTCAAGTTAATTAGGCG
>CAYMEO010000040.1:0-23623 GCA_964389705.1 uncultured Spirochaetia bacterium | reverse complement strand
AATTAGGCGATGTTGACAAAACCGCAGTCGGCTATAGATTTATAATTCAAATTATAATTCAAAAAGAATACTGGCGCGGTGAGGCTAATTAAATACACAGGAGGCAAATTAATAATGGCTAAGTTTATTATCAGAGTATGTGTCTACCTAGTTGTATCGGTGTTTGTTGCAGGTGGCTTGGCAAAAGGGGTTTTTGCAGGGCTTATAATAGAGCAGGTCAGTTATGAAAAGGGCAGTTCTCAGAAGGAGAAGGAGACCCTCTATGTTTCTAAGAATAGAGTCAAATCTGTCCGGGAGGGCGGACATGAGGTGACAATATTCGATTTAAATACTGGTGAGATGATTCTCACAAACAACGAAAAGAAAACATATGTTATTGCAAAGCCGGAGGAACTTTTTCAGTCTGCTCAGGATGCAATGGCTAAGGCAAGAGCCCAGATGGAAGAGCAGATGTCTAAGCTCCCGCCTGAGCAGAGAGCCAAGATAGAAGAGATGATGAAGTCTCACGGAATGAAACAGCCAGGGGCTTCAAAGCCCGAGAACCTAACATTGAAGGCCACCGGAGCAACTGAAGAGATCGCGGGATACAAGTCTCAGAAATTTGAGATTTATAAAAATGGTAAGCTCGATCGAGAAGTATGGACAAGCAAAGACGTCATTCCTAGTAGCGAACTTGATCCAAAGAGGATGGCGGACTACATGAAAGAGATGCAACAGATGGCCGCTAAATTTAACCCGGGAAAAGAGGATATAAACTCCGATTTAAATGAAGAGACAAGGATTTTTAACCAGGTTTTCGAGACCGGATTTCCCATGAGGTCTGTAGATCATTCCTCTGATAATAGTGCCTATATTGAAGAGGTAGTGAGTGTAACCAAAAATGATATACCGGATAGGGAGTTTCAGCCTCCGATAGGGTTTAAAAAGATTACACTTCAGCAGATGATGTCAGGGGAATAGAAAAAAGTCGGGGCAGGTTTCGAACCTGCCCCCCTAATATTACCCCTCTTCTCTTACTACCTCAACCTTAATGTTTACTATCACATTATGGTGAAGCCTTACCGGAACCTCGTGTACTCCCAGGGTTTTAATCGGTGTATCAAGTTCAATATCCTTTTTGGGAATATCAAACCCCAACCTAGAGAGGGCATCTGATATGTTTTGAGACGTTACCGAACCGAAGAGTTTATCCTCCTCACCAACCCTTACAGGAATGACACAGGAAACTCTCTGAAGGGTGTTGGCTAAGCCCTCGGCTTCAGCCCTTGCCTTATCCTCTTTTTTCTTTAGGGCCTCTCTTCTTTGCTCCCATTCCTTTAGATTCGCTGGTGTCGCCTCAACCGCGAGCCTTCTTGGAAACAGATAATTCCTTGCAAAGCCTTCTTTTACCTCTTTTGTTTCCCCCTTTCTTCCAATAGATTGTACATCAGATGTGAGAATTACCTTCATTGCTGACACCTCCTATAAGGGGCAAGAATAAATATGCTACAGACAATTGAGAAAAAGACCTTAACTTTGTATCTTGGTGTTTTATTGGACAAATCGTTATCACTAAGTCAGTGAAGCACTGTAAATGGAAGAAGAGCCATAACACGTGCCCGCTTTATCGCCGAACTGAGCTTTCTCTGATGGTATGCACAAAGTCCGGAGCTTCTTCTAGGCACTATTTTCTTTCTCTCATTTATGAACTGTGAGAGAATATCAACCTTTTTATAATCAATCTCTGTTGCTTCGGTGCAAAATCTGCAAACCTTTTTTCTTACAAAGAATTTTTTTTCCTTTGTGTTTTCCCTTTCCATTACTGTACTCCTCCCTCTTGAGTGCTCACTTCAGATGCTGCTCTCTCTCTTAGGGCTACCTCTTCCTTTATTCTCACAGTCATAAATCTCAGCACATCGCCGCTGAAGAATCTCAGGTTCCTCTCTATCTCAGATACGGCGCTTCTGTGGGATTTATAAACCAGTATGTAGTAGGTTCCTTTATTGTACTTTCCAATCCTGTATGCGAGATTTCTATCGGCCCACTTCTGGGACTTAAAAATCTCACCCTCATGGTTTAATATTGTCTCCTTAAGCTTCCCTTGCACCTTATTCAGTTCTTCATCAGTCAGATCGGGACGCGTAAGATAGAGTGTCTCATAATAGCCTATATCTGTCATTAAATATACCTCCCATTTTGGACTTTCCGGCCCTGGACTTAAGCGCTGCAGTCTAATCCCAGAGCAACGGGTTTAAATTTTAGACCTGAAGTATACCACATCTCCGTCCTGAATTTCATAGTCCTTACCCTCTATTCTTAGAACCCCCGATTCCCTTGCCGCTGCATCCGAGCCAGACTTTATATAATCCTCATAAGACACTACCTCAGCCTTAATAAATCCCCTCTCGAAATCGGTGTGTATTCTCCCTGCCGCCTTTGGAGCCTTAGTTCCACGCTTTATTGTCCATGCGCGAACCTCAATGCCATTTGTTGTGTAAAAGGTTATGAGATCAAGCAACCTATATGCGGCTTTTACAATTCTCTTAAGACCCGATTCATTTAGGTTCATTTCATTTAAAAAAGTCCCGCTCTCCTCTTCTGAAAATTCCGATAGCTCTGATTCTAGCTTGCCAAAGATTGTAACGAGTTGTGCCTTTTCTTCTTCTGCTATCCCCTTTAGGGTTTCAATATATTTCTCTCTTCCGTCTTTCTCTTCGAGATTCCCTACATAAAGAACCGGTTTAGCCGTAAGCAGGTTTAAATCCTTGAGGATCTTCTCTTGAGCTTCCCCTTGAATTGGAAAAACCCTAGCTGCCATCCCTCTAGAGATATGGCTTTTCAATCTCTCTAAAAAGCTCAGTTCTGCCTGTGCTTCCTTGCTTCCCGATTTAGCGACTCTTTCTATCTTTCCTATCCTTTTCTCTACCGTCTCAATGTCTGCAAGGAGGAGTTCAAGATTTATTATTTCTATATCCCGCTTGGGATCAATATCCTCAGAGGCATTCGACGAATACAGATCAAAAAGTCTCACAACATGAATCAGGACATTAACCT
The DNA here is from genome assembly GCA_964389705.1 of uncultured Spirochaetia bacterium. GTDB lineage: Bacteria > Desulfobacterota_D > UBA1144 > Nemesobacterales > CSP1-2 > PSLL01. Next base: position 20,590 of record CAYMEO010000040.1, on the reverse strand, counting down.
CTCGAATGTGTGCAAGGAATCTGTTTCCAAGCCCCTCACCATGGCTTGCTCCTTTTACGAGTCCGGCAATATCAATGAATTTAAGTGTGGCCGGGACAACCTTCTGAGGCCTTATAATCTCCGCAAGCCTTTGCAATCTCTCATCAGGGACATTGACAATTCCGATATTCGGATCAATTGTGGTAAACGGATAATCCGCCACAACTGCCTTGGCAGACGTTAAGGCATTAAATATAGTTGATTTCCCAGCATTGGGAAGCCCTACAATCCCACAGCTAAGACCCATGGTTTTTAAAAAGATGTGGGATACAAGATCAATATTAATACATCATGCATCTTGTGCCTTGCATCCCGTATCTTTCCTATTGAATTTATTCATTGCGCTCTCTAGTCCCCGGAGTATGATTTCCGAAACCGCATCCGCGGCTCTATCTACCATATCTTCCATTATTCTTTTCTCCCCTCCTCCAAATCCTGAGAGCACATGGTCAATGACCTCTGACTTTTGTATGGGTTTTCCTATTCCTACCCTTACTCTCACAAAACCGCTGTCTCCTAGGCGACTTATTATGGACTGAACCCCCTTGTGTCCTGCGCTTCCGCCTCCGGTTTTTATTTTCATACTACCAAGAGGCAGGTCAATTTCATCGTGCACTACAATTACGTCTTTCAGAGGAATTTTAAAGAATTCTACAGCGTCCGAGATGGCCTCACCGCTTAGATTCATATATGTCTGGGGTTTGAGGAGTAAGAGTTTTTTCCCTTCTAGGAATGATTCGGCAAAAAGGCTTTTAAAACCTCTTTTCTTGATATTGACCCCGAGCCTCCTTGCAATCTCATCTACCACCATAAACCCGATGTTATGCCTTGATGAAGAGTATTCTTTTCCGGGATTTCCCAATCCGGCAACTAAAATCATTATTCAGACTATTTCTCACTACCCTCCTCCTGGGCTTCAGACTTAGCTTCTGCCTCTGTACCCTCAGTCGGAGCAGCGGCTTCAGCGGCAGCGGGTTTGACCTCTTCCATCACAGGCGAAAGGATCGTTACTATGGTCTCATCCGGATCGTGGAGGACCGTAACACCCTCAGGAAGCGTTAGGTCGCTAATGTGTATTGAGTCTCCAATACCAAGCTGAGAGACATCAATCTCAATAACGTTTGGAATGGAGGCAGGAAGACATTCAACCTCAATTTCTCGAAGGATTTCCTCAAGAATTCCACCTTCCTGAATTCCGGGGGCCTTCCCTACAATCTCAACTGGAACCTTCACAGTTATGAGTTCCTTCATAAGGATTTCCTGAAAATCAAAATGTATGGGTCGGCTCGTGAGGTTATCGTATTGAACATCTCGAAGGAGGGCTATTTTCGTAATCTCCTCTCCGTCGCCCTTTACGTGGAGCTCAAGAAGGGTATTTTCTCGGGCCTCTGTAGAGAGGGCTTTTTTAAGGTCAATAGGGTTTACCGTTAATGGAATTGGTTCCATCTCTCTTCCATAAAGTACTGCTGGGATAAGCCCCTCCCTTCTGATTTTTCTTGCCGCGCCCTTACCAACTTCGTTTCTTTTTGTTACAAATAAAGTGCTCTGTGCCATTTTAACTCCCTTTAGAATTCGAATAAGGTGCTTATTGACTCTCCGGCAGCTATTCTTCTTATTGCCTCCCCGAGGAGTTCTGCGATGCTGAGGACCCTAATCTTCTTGCATCTCTTTGTCTCTTCTCTGGGCGGAATCGTATCGGTTATTATGACCTCTTCGAGTATTGAATCTTCGATCCTCTTAACTGCGTCTCCTGAAAGCACTCCGTGTGTACAGCAAAGTACTACGCGATTTGCCCCCTCTCTTGATAGAGCCTCAGCGGCTTGAACAGCGGTTCCAGCAGTATCTACCATATCGTCAACTATAATTGCTGTCTTTCCTGAGACATCTCCTATAACATTCATTATCTCGGCTACATTTGGAGCCGAGCGTCTTTTGTCTGTCATTGCGAGTCCGACATGGAGTCTCTTTGCGTATTCCCTTGCCCTCTCCATTCCGCCAGCATCGGGTGATACAAAGACTATTTCGCCATTATTATACCTTCTTTTTAAATAGTTTATGAGAACTGGGGCGGCATAGAGATGGTCAACTGGAACATCAAAGAAGCCCTGAATCTGTCCTGCATGGAGGTCTACAGTAACGACCCTATTTACTCCCGCCTTGGCAATAATATCAGCAACGAGTTTGGCTGTAATAGGTGCCCTAGGCTGGACTTTTCTGTCCTGCCTTGCATAGCCATAGTATGGAATGACGGCGGTGATTGCCCCGGCAGAGGCCCTCTTCAGAGCGTCTGTAATGATAAGGAGCTCCATTAGGTGTTCATTTACGGGGGGGCAGGTTGACTGAATGACAAATACATGCGATCCACGGACGCTTTCTGCAATCTCTGCAAACACCTCACCGTCACTAAACCTTCTAATCTCGGCTTTGCCTGGAGAGGCATCAAGGTATCTGCACACCGCCTCTGCAAGGGAGACATTAGATGTTCCACTAAATATCTTTGGGATGCCCATAGGTTGAGTATCTAGTTTTTATTCAAAAACCTATTATAAAATATATAGGGGATAATTCAAGTTTTGTGTATGATACAATGATAATGGATAATTGGCTTTGATGGCTATACCGACTGATAGAGAAAGGGCCTTTATCTTATCTCACAGGGTTGCGAGAATGGCTACAGCGGATAAAATGGGAAGGCCTCTTGTTGTTCCAATATGCTATGCTTATGACGGCATGTACCTCTATACGCCTATTGATAAAAAGCCCAAACGTGTACCTGTAGATGGGCTAAAGAGGGTAAGGAATATATCAGAAAATCCAAATGTCTCTGTTGTAATTGACGAATACCAAGAGGACTGGACTAGACTCGGCTATGTGATTATTCATGGCAGGGCTGAGATAATAAAGAGGGGAGAAGAGTATCTTAGATCGCTCAGACTCCTATGCGAAAGATATCCCCAGTACAAAAGTATGAATCTTTCTAAATTAAATCTGCCTGTAATTAAAATCGTTCCTAGTCGAATAACATCGTGGGGTGCTGTTTAAGCTATCCTCTATCTTTTCTAATTGCCAGGTATGCTGCACCTAGAAGTCCTGCGTTGCTCCCGAGAGTTGATCTCTTAATCTGTACCCTCTCCATTGGGGCGCGTAAGCCTCTTTTTTTTGCTTCATCTACTGCTTTGTCTATAAATAGTTCCCAGGCATTCGAAAGCCCGCCTGATATAATAACCATCTCAACGTTTAGGAGATTTACAAGGTTGGCTATTGCCATACCTAGAGCCCTTCCAAACTCCTCCCAAATCCATAAGGCGAATTTATCGCCCTCGACTGCCGCCTCCCTCACAATCTCGGGGAGTCTTTCTTTAGGAACGTTTTGAACCTTTTCTCTAAGGGAGGTTCTCACGGTTCTGTCGTCTAAACCCTCTTTTACCATTCTCCTTATCCCTACAGCTGAGGTAAACGTCTCAAGGCATCCTGTGTTTCCGCAGTTGCATTTTGCCCCATCGGGAGAGATTGTCATGTGTCCAATCTCCCCTGCCATTCCGTCTGCCCCGCGCCAGAGTCTTCTATTAAGGATTATTCCGCCACCGAGTCCAGTTCCTATTGCAAGGAGCACAAGCGAATTTACGTTTTCTCCTATCCCTTTCCACAACTCTCCAAGTGCTGCACAGTTGGCATCATTTTCTATAAACACCGCAGTGTTTCTCCCAATCTTCTCTATAAGAACATCTCTAAGCGGATAGTTATAGACGTGCAGTATATTTGGAGCCTGAGTTATTACTCCCCTTGCTGAATCTATTATCCCCGGAATTCCGATTCCCAAGCCGTCTATGGTCTGTCCTCTTCTGATCTCATCTATGAGGTTTCCCAGATTCTCAATAACTAGGTCTATCCCATTATCTGCCTGGGAAGGAACGCTGAGGTGTTTAATTATGCTTCCGCTCCTGCTGACCAAGGCACCTCTTAGATTAGTGCCGCCTATATCAATGCCTATTACCTTCTTTCTTTCGTCATTCGTTGCCATAATTTTTGTAGGGGCAATTAATTACACTAAGGTTTGCTAACGACCAGTCAGTCTCTTGTATAGCTCCATATACTCTCTGCTTGACCTCTGCCAAGAGAAATCCTCTTTCATTGCCCTTAAGATGAGTTCTCTCCATTCATCGCGTTTTTCATAGACAGAAAGCGCCCTTGTTAGGGCATCGAGAAAACCCACCTTTGAAAACTCATGAAATACAAACCCATTCCCATCCTTTTTATGGTTTGTATAATCCCTTATTGTGTCTAAAAGACCCCCTGTCGCCCTTACAACGGGAATGCTTCCGTATCTCAGTGCAATCATCTGACCAAGCCCACACGGTTCAAAACGTGATGGCATAAGAAACATATCACAGCCTGCATATATTCTTCTTGCAACCTCGTCTTTAAATCCGAAGACTACGGATAGATCTCCCCTATATCTAGCCCTTGCATTTTCAAGCATACGCATATATTTTTCATCACCTGAGCCAAGGATTGCTACCTGAAACCCCAGATCAAAGATCTGTGGAAGGGCATCAACCACAAGGTCTATGCCCTTTTGTTCGGCGAGTCTCGAGACCATACCTAGAAGCGGCTTTCCTTCATCGGCACTCAGTCCCAGGTCATTTTGGAGCTGAAACTTGTTTTTTAATTTGCCCTCAATGTCTCCTAAGCCATAGTTTACATAAAGGGCCTTATCCGTTTCTGGATTCCATATTTCATAGTCAATTCCATTTAAAATTCCTACTAACTTATTTGAATCCTGAGAAATCCATCTCAAAACGCCATCCAATCCGTATCCGTACTCATGTGTTTTTATCTCTTGAGCATAAGTCGGACTTACTGTGGTAACCACATCTGAGTAGATTATACCGCCCTTGAGTAGATTTACTTTGCCATAGAACTCGAGCCCCTGAGGCATAAACAGATAAGACGGGAGTCCAAACTTATCCAACGCCTCTTTGCCCAATAGTCCCTGATAGGCGATATTGTGAATCGTAAAGACAAGCTTCGAGCTCTCAAAAAATGGGTCATCTTTTAGATGTCTTCTCCATTTAATTGATATGGGAACGAGGGCTGTCTGCCAGTCGTGACAGTGAATAACATCGGGCTTGAAATTAAACACCTTTACGATCTCGAGCGCACCGATTGAGAGAAACCCGAATCTCAAATCGTTATCCGCATAGTCGCCTTGGGGTGTGCTATATATGTGCTCGCGGTCGAAGAGACCATCATTTTCAATCAAGTATATAGGAACACCGTTTAAATCAACCTCTTTTATCTTTCCCCTAAAGACAAGACAATCGAGGCAGGCCGCAACCTCTTTCCTCAAACCCTTGGCATTTATGCCAAGCCTTTTTAGATTCTCCTTTACGTGGCGATAGAGTGGTATAACCACCCTTACATCACATCCGAGATTTTTAAGCTCCTTTGGCAGGGCACCCACAACATCTGCGAGTCCGCCCACTTTGGCAAGTGGTTCCATCTCGGGGGAAACAAAAAGTACCTTCATTATTCCTCCTATGGTCTTTATGGTAATTGACAAATCGGTAGTGCCTTTAATATTATCACCTTTAAAACTTTTTAAAACGCTCCCTTAAAAATTCGAATCATAAATGAATCACCGTACATTGTTATTGCTTAGCCTAGACTCTAGAGCACTCTTGCTAAATCTGAGTTTTTCTCCTAGTCGAAAGATTACCTCTGACTCATCCGCTGGTAGGGTCTTTTTTCCAATTAGCCTCCAGAACAGATTTTGAATTCTCCATTTACCTAAATTTAATTTAAGCCTCTCGCCAAACTCAATTAGTCGTAAGACGTCTTCTATCTTTCTTATTTCATAGTCTTCCAGTATGGACTCCATGTTTTTCTCTTCCAATCTCTCTAATGCCTCTCTGAGTCCATCCCAATTTAGTTCACATCCCAGCCTGTTTTCTTCCTCATGAATCCTGAGTACCAATTCCTCAAAGTCTTCAATGCCGATTTCTCCTGAGACCAATTTGATTACGGCCTGAGATATACGGGAATTGAGGGCAAACTCAACCGCTACCTTAAGGACGGAGGGAATAGGGGTACTTATGCTCCAGAGGAAGTGCATGAGTTTTCTATTCTCTTCATAGATTCTCTCATAAATATCCGAGTATCGAGACAAGGTGCCCTCGAGCAGGGACTCTGCTATACTTCTTCTCTCATCAATGAACAAATCCTTCAGCGTATAGTAATCCCCCGTAAAGTGTACATCCATTGCCCTAATAACTTCGGTAATAGAGTGGTTGATAAACATTCTAAAGATTTCTTCTTTTAATCTCTCGTACTCGGTCAGATCAAGGAAGCCTTTTATCGAGCACCTAAAATCGTATCCACCGAAGTAAAGAACGCCAAATACTGCCTGGGCTACCTCCCATACGGTTTTTGACTGAACCCTGGTTCTTCCAACAACTAAGGTTATGGCTCCAAGTGATTCCTTTTGATAGTCGAGCATTTGAAAATCAAATGAAAATATCTGTTCATTTTTCCTGTATTCCCTAAAAAGGGATGTTATCGCATAGTGGGCAATGGCTCTCTTTAGATCAACGACGTATGGCTTTACTAAATTTTCGTAAACCGCTCTTCCATTTCCAATTTCGGTGGCGTTGCTGGGAGCAAGAGAAAGCATATCGAGAAATCGCGGCTCCAGATCAGTTCCGGTGAGTCCTATAGCAAGCTGGATTGCTCGGGCGGCGTATTTTAGAATCTGAACGGTTTCGATTCCTGAGATATCGGAAAAGAACCAGCCGCAGCTTGTAAAACTAAAGATGGCCTGTCTTTCCATCTCAAGGAGTTTGAGCGCTGTGACCTTTTCAGTATCAGAAAGCTCCTTTTTTTTAAATCTTCCAAAGAATTCTTCCACGCCTTCGCGCGATCTGTTGAGTATAATATCTATGTATTCGTCTCTTGATTCCCATACGTCCTTAAAGAGGTTGGCTCCCTCTTTTTCAAAGATTAAATCAACCTCGTCCTTTAGCCAGTTAAGTGCGTCTCTCAGCGGTCTTCTCCACATCTGGTTCCAAGATGGATCGCCTCCGGTTTTGCATCCACAATTGCTACGCCACCTCTCTACTCCGTGCGTGCAACTCCAGGATGTATTCTCAAAAATCTCTACTTCATACTTTGGAGGGAATTTCTCGATATACTCTCCGTAGTTTGTAGTTTTTACCAGGCCGTCTTCTTCAATTCTTTTTAGCGCATAGGCAAGAGCCATTTCACCGAATCTGTGGTGATGGCCATATGTTTCACCATCCGTTGCAATATTTAAAATCTGTGCGTTTTCATCACTAGGGTTGAATCCTTCGACAAGGCGGTTTGTAAATTTTTCTCCATCTCCAAGAAGACCCTCAAATGCGACGGCGCGAGCAATAGAATCGTGATAGAAGAAGACGTTAATGAACTTTCCTCTGTCCAAAGAAACGCGGTATGGACATCTCGGATCAACCTTCCCTCCGCTTACATCAGTCCATTTACTCTCGCCCAAGGGGCGAACTCTATGTGCTTGATGAGGGGAGAGAATCGTAAATTTGATCCCGTGATCTGAGAGAATCTCAAGCGTCTCAATATCAACTGCGGTCTCGGGAAGCCACATTCCTTCGGGTTTTCTCCCAAATCTCATTTCAAAATCTCTGATTCCCCAGATGACTTGAGTGACTTTATCCCTCTTTGATGCAAGTGGCATTATTATGTGATTGTAGCACTGGGCAATTGCATTTCCATGGCCACCCCTTTCTTTTTGGCTGGTTTTGTCGGCTTCTATTATCTGTTGGTATAATTGCGGCTCGTGCTTCTCTATCCACGAAAGCAGTGTGGGACCAAAGTTGAAGCTTATCTTTGAGTAATTGTTTACGATCTCCGAGATCAGCCCCTCTCTATCGAGGATGCGAGAAGCCGCATTTGGACTGTAGCACTCAGCGGTTATCCTCTGATTCCAGTCGTGATAGGGATATGCAGAGTCTTCGACCTCTATCTCTTCAAGCCAGGGGCTTTCTCTGGGAGGTTGATAGAAGTGTCCATGAATGCATATGTATCTCTTATTCATTCATCTCGGCTAAGATTAGGTTTGAATATCTCTTTAATATCGTTGCTGTAAAATCTCGCAGTTGTAAATCAGTTATTAGAAATTTGTTCAGTTAATTCTCTCTTTTCTAACTCACTTAAGATCTGAATGACTTTCCTTGCCCTTTGGGATACAGTTTTGTAATCAGTAAGGCCATCGTTTCCAATCAAACTGGTTGAAAGTCCAACTGCAGTGGCACCGGCCTGAAGAAACTCTGTGAAATTCTCAGTTGTTACTCCACCTGTGGTCATAACCTCAATAAAAGGTAGGGGCTCTTTTATCGCCTTTATGTACGATGCTCCTCCAACGGATTTCACAGGAAAGATCTTCACTAAATCCGCTCCTAAATTCCATGCCTCTAAGATTTCATTGGAAGTGAGGGCGCCCGATGCAACCAAAAGGCTCTTGGATTTGGCATAGGAAATGATTTCTCTGTCCGTGTGAGGGGATATTATAAACCCTGCCCCTGAATTATATGCACTTCTTGCCATATCAATATTCAATACGGTACCGGCTCCTACAAGGATATCGTTTATTTTACCCAGTTTCTCAATGACTTTTTCAGATCCATAAAATGAAAACGTTATCTCAATTAATTTAAGTCCACCTTCAATACAAGCCTCGGCAAATCTAAGGGCATTTTCAGAACTGTCCGTACGGATTACGGCAAATACCCTATTTTTTCTCACAAGATCCATCGAATTCATTCTGAACTTCAATTACCATACTCATATACATTTTCGTTTTCAAGTTCTAAAGGATATTCTTTTTATAGATAGTAAGGAGGATTTAAAATGTCCATTTGGCTATATGATGAACACGGCGTCCCAAGAATGAGATTGATCTATGACGGACGCATCCTCGATATAGAAGACAATCTCGTTGGATGGGTCTCTCTTCCAGATGGCGCGGTCTACACAGCCAGGCTTGAGCATATTGGTTGGTTTAGAAATGGACTATTAAGAGACAACGATGGATGTGTAGTTGCATTTACAGAAGATGCCTCTGACCCCAATATGCCTGGACTCCCCGACAGAATGATTCCTCCTATTTCCGATCCCCCAAGCAACTTAGAACGCCCCGATTTCCCAAGCCTCCCTTCTCCGCCTGAGGCTTATGCCCTTTGGTCTGGGACACCGCTTGAGAGATTTTTTGATTAGAGGGGAATCATTCCTAATTGATTGTTCTCTGTTGGGACATTTAGGGCAGACTCCGTGTCTGCCCCTCATTTTTTAATCTTTCTCAGTGTCAGGACACTGCAGTGTATAAATGACCTTCGAATCTGGATTCACTAATTTTTAGAAACAATCTTCCATTTAAATCCGTCAATTTTGTATGTTCTGCCATGAGAATCGTAAAGACCCTTTTTATCGAGGATCTTAAGGTCCTTATCTGTAATGTTCCTTTTATCTCCCTTTTTCCAGTTTTGAATCTCTCCGATTCTCTTTACTTCGTTGCTCTTATCCGACTTTTTATGAGCCTCTTTAACCCTAACATCGCCCCAGGAATAAGAATAATTAGAAGGTTGGAGAGTATCCCTTGTCCTAATCCGGTTTGTCCGCTAATGGCACATCCTCCTCCGCTGCTACCATTGCTGCTTCCACCACTGTTTGATGGAGGTTTTGTTGCTCCCCCGGGTACAGACTGAACGGCTGCGAGTGCGTCAACTCTTCCAAAACCAAATATATTGTCTGTCCCGGCTGGACCTAAGTCTACGGCCGTGTCTTCAAGGGCACCCCTGACCTGATCGGGTGTAAGGCCTGGATTTTTACTCAATATAAGCGCGGCGACCCCTGCTACGTGGGGGGCAGACCCAGAGGTTCCACATAGAATAAAGCCGCCCATTCCGTCAGGGCTACCGAAACCACCCGCGCCGGTTATATGAATATCATCTGGAGCAACAACATCGGGTTTTAGCCTTTGTTCAAATGAGGGAAAGAAGATTGCCTCCGGTCCTTGAGAACTAAATGTTTCGATCTGGTCGGGGCCCGATGCGCTAGAGCAGAACCGATTGCTCGTTGCGGGAACCGCACCTACGGCAATGACATCTGTTGCGGCTGGATGTCCCCATACGGTATCGGAAGGAACATCGAAATCCGTTGACACTTCAGTCCCATTGCTAGAGAATATCGCTAGGGTCTTAGGTACGCCGCTAAAGAGGTTTACCGCGGCAAATACTGTAACAACCTCAGAGGTATTGTTCTGAAACAAAACCTCCTCTAGAGGATCTTGAGAGCCGTTTTGCAGGTTCGTACTGCTATCGAGTAGATGCCCATTACTATCAAATAGATAGAGGTCATAGTCGTTTGAAGAACTGCCGAAAGGGTCATTCCACTGGAGAACAATGACGGCCTGTTGATTCGGCCCTACAAGAATTGGCAAAAGATTAGTGCTAGCCTTCCCTATGGGGGCGCCAAAGTCCATAAAATGACTCCCGTTGGATTGCATTTTGGGTGGGGCTTCAACGTAGAGTGCCTGATAATGTTTATCAGCCTCGTTTCCAGCGGCAGATACGAAAACGACACCGTTTTTAACGGCATTTTCTGCCTCTTGAGCTATCGGTCCATCTTGAAAATTCGGCTCATCGAAAAATCCAATATCATCAACAATGACGTTTACCTGGGCTGTATTAACTAAATAGTCTATAGAGCTAATAAATTCCATACTGGTATTGCCGCTTGAAAATGCGAGATTGGCCCCTGGCGCTATATCATGTATGATTTCGAGTAAAGCTGTTCCTTCGTCTCCGCTTCCCGGAAGCTTAGGGTTAACTTCTATGTTGTTAGGAAGGTCACCCGTTTTCTGTGAGGCTGCCCTGTGGTCAACGCCGTCTGAAATAACCCCGACTTTTACCCCGCTGCCGTCAAATCCAAGGTCACTGCGTACAGTGTTGGATTGTATTACGGCATCACCTTCGGAGTTAACAGAACCTGTTCTTGGTCTCCCATAGCTTGGAGGCGTGATCTTTTTTACAAAACTTAGGTTTGCTACTTCTTCCACCTTATCAAACGAAATCCAGCCCTGAATTATATTGTATTTCGTATTTACAATCTCAATCTTTACTCCCATTGATTGGAGTTTTGAGATATTCTCCTGATTTGCATTCTGCACGTGTATGTAGACTTGAATATTACCACTCTCATCCACTTTAACTAGTGGATTTGAAAGTGAGGAAGCGCGGAGCGCCGAGGCATTTTCCTTAGTTATGCCAAGGGACTTCATTTTGGCGATTGTTGACATTATTCTGGAACTTATTTTTGAATTCTTCTTCTGCTGTGTGGCTTGAAGCATTTGGTCCCCGAAGGCTTGTGTGTTTAGGATAGTTACTATGAATAAAATAGGTAGAAAACACCTAATTTGCCGAATAAGAATAGAGACAGTAAAAATATTTCTCTTCATAATCTCCTTCTCCTTATTTTTTATAGTGCTTATAGTATACCAATAAGTACACATAAGGCGCCTGATTTTATTAAAATTGTGCATTCTTCTATTTTGATGTAAGATATTTTCTAGATTGAGGTTTTAGATTATGAAAGTAAATAAAGCCGTTGCTGAAGAGCGCATTGATGGTTTTATCAAGCGGTGTAGAGACCTGGGAGTTAAGGTAACCCCTCAGAGGGTTGCCATATATAGGGAGCTGATGGGTACGGGCGAGCATCCCAGCGCCGAGATAATATATAAGAAGGTCAAGAGCTATTACTCAAACATCTCTCTTACGACAATTTACAGGACACTAGAGACATTCAAAAAACTCGGAATCGTCTCTGTGGCGAATATTCTCCATGATGCTGCCCGATATGATGCCAATTTGGACCATCATCACCACCTAGTGTGCGTTGTGTGCAAGAAGGTAGAAGATTTCTATGATGACTCTCTTGCCAATTTGGGTCTTCCTAAAAAATCCATAGATAACTACAGGGTACTAAGCTATACCGTTCAAATAAACGGTATCTGCAAAAACTGCCAAAGAAGGAAATCTTAAAAATCACCAGCTGCTCCGGAATCGCTAATTTCGCCCGGCAGCGGGTAGGAACTTGTATTAGGGTAGCATTTATTGTCGGCTTTTGAGCATACTACTAAGGAGGAATAAAATGAAAAGAAAAGGGGTTGAAATTATAGATCTAGACGTTAAAGAACTTATAAGTGACTTAAACAAGGCTCTGGCGGCTGAGGCAATTGCCGCATACCGATATAAGATACTTTCAAAGATCGTTTCGGGTGTTAATTCCCTTCATATAGCCGAGATGTTCGAAGAAATGTCCAATGAGGAATGGGATCATGTAGGGCTCTTCATGGAGAGAATCGTTCAGCTCGATGGAGAGCCTATTTTAAGTACTTCGGATTGGGAGAAGCATTCATACTCAACCCATAAAGATATACCCAAGGATCCGAATGATATACAGAAGATGATTAGAGACAGCCTGGAAACCGAAAGGGAGGCAATCGAATTCTATAACAACCTGCATCATAAGACGCAGCACACAGACCCAGTTACAGCACAAATGGTTGTAAAAATTCTTGCCGACGAAATAGAGGATGAGGATAAACTCCTCAGGCTTTTAGGCGGACAATAACATTAAAAGCGAGATTTATTTTATGGGATTTAGATTGAGTCGGAGATAGGCGGGACTTTCTGAGTCTGCCGGCATGGGGTATGATATTCTACCATTACATCCCAGAATTTGCCTGACTCGGACAGAGATTTTCTCTATTTCGATTTATTGTATGTTTTTAAATTGACCTTCTCGTATTTGGAATAATCTGATTTTAAACATAAATTTTTAGGAGCAAACAATGAAAAAAGGCTTTGAAGATATTGTGGAATTATCCAGGTATCTCAGAAGCTCTAAAGGGTGTCCTTGGGATAGAGAACAGACGCTTGAGACACTTAGGTCTTTTATACTCGAGGAGGCCTATGAGGTGATTGGGGCAATTGATACAAATGACATAGAGGAGCTCAGGGAGGAACTCGGTGACCTGCTTTATCAGGTTATCTTTGCGTCTCAGATTTGTGCCGAAGAAGGTAGATTCGATATATGGGATGTATTAGAAGGGCTTTACTACAAATTGGTGAGGCGCCACCCACATGTGTTTGGAGATCAGAGGGCTAAGGATGCGGAAGATGCTGTAAAGAGATGGCATGGGGAAAAGATGAAGGAGAAAAACCGAAAGAGAAATCTTCTTGAAATTCCCCGATCCATGCCTGCGCTCCTTCGCGCTCAGAGGGTTAGCGAAAAGGCGTCTCAGGTCGGTTTTGATTGGGAAAAGACCTCTGAAGTTATAGAAAAGGTAAAAGAAGAGTTGGAAGAACTTCAAAAAGCGATAGAAGAGGGGGAAAAAAGTTCAATAGAGAAAGAATGGGGGGATTTGGTCTTTTCTTTAGTGAATCTTGGGAGGTTTCTAAAACTGGATGCGGAGGTCTCAGCCCATAGGGCAATTGATGAATTTATAAACAGATTTAATCGAGTTGAAGAGAAGGCAAAGGAGAGAAATAAGACCCTATCGGAGCTTACACTCAGAGATATGGATGAACTTTGGGAGGAGGTAAAAAGAAACGATTAGAGTACAAGACAAGCCCTAGTTTTTTTCTAAAAGCATCCCAATGAGCTTCCATCCCTCATCTATAAAAACTCCCGTTTTAGAAGCGGAAATTTCAGAAAAGGTCTGATTCTTATTTTTCACATTGCTGTCTTTTGAATCGAGAATCGCAAATGGCACAGGTTCATTTGTATGTGTCTTTAACTCAATAGGGGTTGGATGATCTGAGAGAAGGAGGATTTTATAATCTTTGAATCTTTTTATTCCCTCAAGTACGGGCCCTATTATGCGGCTGTCAAAATCCTCTATGGCGCGGATTTTTAGGTCCACTTTTCCTTCGTGCCCCGTCTCATCTGTAGCCTCAATATGAATCATTACAAGATCAACCTCATCTAGTGCATGAAGGGCATACTGAACCTTGCCCTCATAGTTCGTATCGAGATAACCTGTAGCCCCTGGCACGTTTATCACCCGAAGCCCGGCATAAACTCCTATTCCCTTGACCAGATCTACCGCTGATATAACTGCACCCTCAACCCCATAAAGTTCCCTAAACCTTGGCATCTTCGGTGCTCTTCCCTGACCCCAGAGCCAGATGCTTGTAGCCGGGTTTTTATTACTATCTATTCTTTTACGGTTTATCGGATGGTTCTTTAAAATTTCCTTCGATTTCTCAATAAGATGTCTGAGCTTATCTGCTCCCTCTCCACTTGGTAAATATGGCATAATGTCTCTTCCGGAGATATCGTGCGGTGGGGTTGTTTTCATCTTATCAGTGCCACCGTGCCAGACCATGAGATGTCTGTAGCTAACACCTGGATAGAACTTTATATCTTCTTCCTCAAGCCCTTTTCTTATATCGAGGATAATCTCTCTTGCCTCTTCGGTTGATATATGCCCCGCGCTGTAGTCGTCCATGATTGTTTTTCCATTTAAATTGCCGAGCGTAACTAGATTACACCTGAATGTAACATCTGACTCTTTTAAATCTATGCCGATGCTTGCCGCCTCAAGCGGGGACCTTCCCGTGTAGTAGAGATTGGGATTGTATCCAAGAACACTCAGGTTTCCGACATCGCTTCCTGGAGGAAGCCCATCGGGTATAGTTTTTACCAATCCCAAGATGCCCCTTTTTGCAATCTCATCCATGTGAGGGGTTTTTGCGACCTCAATTGGAGTTTTATTGCCAAGTTCCGGAATTGGATGATCCGGCATCCCATCACCTTGAAGTATTACGATTTTCATAAGCGTAGAAGATTAAATGCTTTTAGAAAATATATCAAGAAGAATCCACTAGCTGAATTTATGTTATTGTAAGGATCCGATTCATTCGTGGTATATTTAGATGAGCGAAATTTAAGGAGGACTTGGGTCAATGACCGTAAATGCCATGCCGCTCGCCGTTGGTGCCCTCTGTGTGATGGCTATATTTTATAGATATTATCACGGCTTTATTGCCTCGAAGGTTGCTGTCCTCGATGATTCGCGCAAGACTCCTGCCCATACGATGTACGATGGACAGAACTATTATCCAACAAATAAATGGGTTCTTTTCGGCCATCATTTTGCCGCAATAACCGGAGCCGGTCCCCTGATTGGTCCTGTTCTTGCCGCGCAGTTTGGGGTTCTTCCCGGATACCTCTGGTTACTTATAGGCGTGGTGATTGCAGGGGCAGTTCAGGATTTTATTATATTCTTTTCATCCGTAAGGCATGGCGGAAAATCGCTTGCCGAGATCGCAAGAATGGAGATCAGCCCCCTCTCTGGGATTATAGCCTCTATTGCTATTCTTTTTATATTGGTTGTTGCCCTGGCTGGGCTTGGGATCGCCGTTATAAACGCCCTTTCGGAAAGCTCATGGGGGACGTTTACCATAGGCTGTACAATCCCCATTGCCCTTTTTATGGGGCTTTATATGTACAAATTCAGAAAAGGGAGGATTGCCGAAGGGACGACAATAGGGGTGATATTTCTTATACTCGCTGTTATATTTGGAAAGGACATTGCCCACTCCTCTTTTGCTCCATACTTTACCCTTTCCAAGTCGAGGATAACCCTTTTTATACTCATATATGGGTTTGTGGCTTCTGTTCTTCCCGTGTGGATGCTCCTTTGCCCCAGGGATTATCTGAGTGCATTTATGAAGATAGGAACAATAGCATTTCTTGCGATAGGGATAATAATAGTCCATCCCGAACTAAAGATGCCGCTCCTTACCAGCTATATTCACGGCGGGGGGCCGATAATTCATGGAAAGTTATTTCCATTTGTGTTTATAACAATTGCATGTGGGGCGATCTCTGGGTTTCATGCCCTTGTAGCGTCGGGAACATCCCCAAAGATGGTCTCAAAAGAGTCGGACATCAAAACTATTGGATTTGCCGCGATGCTTATTGAGGGTTTTATCGGAATCCTCGCATTGATTGCTGCCTGTTCTCTTTTTCCTGCAGACTATTTTGCGATAAACGTTCCACCGGAGTTATTTAGAAAGCTCGGCTTTAGTGTTGTAAATCTCCAGGGGCTTTCTACAGAAGTCGGAGAAAACCTCGTAGGTAGAACGGGCGGTGCAGTCTCCCTTGCCGTAGGGATGGCGCAGATCTTTACATCGGTTCCCGGGATGAGGCATCTGATGGATTATTGGTATCACTTTGCGATTATGTTTGAGGCCCTTTTTATACTTACGACAATTGATACCGGGACGAGGGTCGCAAGGTTTATGATCCAGGAATTTGGCGGGAAGTTCTATAAGCCATTTGAAAGGGTTAACAATCTGCCATCTGCCATAATTTCAACCGCACTCATTACATGTGGGTGGGGATATTTTGTTTTCACGGGAAGTATAAGTACGATATGGCCTATGTTTGGAACGGCGAATCAACTTCTTGCCGGAATCGCGCTCTGCGTTGGGACAACTGTCATTATAAATATGGGAAGGGCAAAATACGCATGGGTAACACTCGTTCCAATGGCCTTTGTTATGGCAACAACGCTCTCTGCCGGGTGGATGAACATCACTCAAAATTTCATTCCTATGACACAAAAACAGGGACTTGCCTTTCAGGGGTATATAAATTCAATTCTCACGGCAGCAATAATGATATGCGCGGTTATAATCATTTTAGATTCTTTCAGAACCTGGTATAGGTCGGTATTTATAGAGAAAAAGGAGATTCTTGTAAAGGAAGTGATGTCGGATTAAAAAATCATCCGTGATAATCATAAGGGAAAATAACGGTACAGGAGGCTGCATCTGCTGTTCAGGTGGTATGGGGGAGTTTGCGAAAAAAGACCATTCTTATGATGGGATTAGAAAGGTAGCCGAGGAATGCGGAAGGCTCCATAGAGAGATACGGGAAAGATTCGGAGACGACGGGGTTGATATTATACAGATTGAGCCAAGAGCCTATTTCTATCTGATGCCTAAGGTCTTAAAAGACGTTTTAAGATTCAACCCCTCTATATTTTCTGCCATACGCACAATATTTCTCTGGTATCCAGTGCCTGTAGTAATTGTGAATGGAAAGCCGATAGGCACTGGAAGAGTTCCAACGATTGATGAGGTTTTGAGGGAGTTGGAGTAATCCAAAGGGGGAGGCGATAAGTTGAAAATCACTTATGACACAGAAGTTGATGCCCTCTACATTCGTTTTATTGAAACTGCTGTTACCACTCAGCGTAGCAGAAGGAATTGCATTGGATTATGCGGCAGAGGGGCAGATTGCTGGTATAGAAATTCTTGATGCTCACAAACGATTTGGAGACTAGGGCGTGTTCGATATGTGGTATTCGAAGATATTACATTAGTAGAGCCAACCACATCAATAGAGTAATACTAACTCACTTCCCCACCCAGCTTCATTACCTGCTTCTCCGCATGGTAAGAGCTTCTGACAAGCGGGCCGGCTTCTATATGAGGGATTCCAATGATTATCTCGCCGTATTTCTTTAGAGATTCAAACTCAATCGGATGGTAGTATCTCACAACAGGGAGGTGATTTATACTCGGTCTCAGGTATTGACCGATTGTTACAATATCGCATCCTGCATTTTTTAGGTCCCAGAGCGTATTAATAATCTCTTCGAGTTCTTCTCCAAGCCCAACCATAAGCCCGGATTTTGTGAGAAGTCCCTCATGACCCATCTCTTTGCTCTTCTCAAGGACTCTAAGCGACCACTCATATTTTGCCTGGGGGCGCACTGATCGCTTCTTTCCAGATTGGGTTTCTACGGGAAGATAGTAGAGCCTCGGCACCGTTTCAATATTGTGATTCAGCACATCGGGTCTGGCATCTAATACCTCTTTGAGGGCCTTTATATCTCCTTTGAAGTCGGGAATGAGAACCTCGATTTTTATCTGAGGTGTGTATTCTCTTACCTTTCTTATCGTTTCTGCAAATATAACTGCGCTTTCATAGTTCCTATCATCTCGGTCAACAGATGTGATGACAATATGGGCTAGATAGGTGTTGTTAAGCACGAGTTCTCTTATAGCCTTTGCTACCCTCTTGGGCTCATTCCAGTCAATCTCGCCGGGTTTTCCGGTTTTTACAGCGCAGAACCCGCAGCTCCTTGTGCACGTATCGCCGAGAATCATGAATGTAAGTGTTCCCGCTCCCCAACACTCTCCGATGTTTGGGCACTGGGCTTCTTCACATACGGTGTGGAGGTTGAGGCTTCTCATAAGGTTTCTCAGTCGTGTGTAATTAGGCCCTGCAGGAAGCCGGACTTTAATCCAACTGGGTTTTCTTAGAGTTTGACTCATACACAGTATTATATCCTAGGGCTGATGATGGATAAAGGATAAAGTGGGGTCGTATGATATGCCCCCTATATTTAATCCGTAAAAGCGGACATTATATCACATGAAAACCTCTCCATTATATCAAACATCTCTTCATTGCTTCTTGCAAGAACATCTAGTGCTATATGAGATACGCCTATATCTTTAAATCTCCGTATGTAGTCCGTTATTTCTTCAGTCGTGCCATAGAATAAAAATAGGTGTCCTCTGGGCTCTATTTTCCCGGCTTGTTTTTCGCCTTTGCTGAGTATATGAAGCCTACTTCTTAGAGAAAAAACGATTGTGGATGATTCCCTTCCCCATTCCTTTGCAGTCCTTTTTAGGTAGTTCAGTTCTCGCTCCATTTCTTCAGGGCTCAACCCCACGGGCTGCCATCCATCTCCTAACTCAACTGCGCGTCTTATGGCTCTTCTACTATTTCCACCGATCCATATGGGCGGATGCGGTTTTTGGTATGGCTTTGGATAGAATTTAATATCAGAAAATCTATAAAATTCACCCTCAAACTTCGGATTGTCATTCTCCCAGAGTTCTTTAAAAACCCTTATATATTCATCCGTTCTTTTTCCCCTTTCATGAAACGGAATGCCGAGTGCATAAAACTCCTCTTTCAACCATCCGGAGGCAACGCCGAAAATAAGTCTTCCATTCGATAGCACATCTAAAGTCGCAGTCGCCTTTGCAACAGGAATGGGATTTCGATAGGGAAGAACTATCACGCTGGTTCCTAGCTTTATCTTCTTTGTGCTGGCGGCGATTGAGGCAAGAATCACAAAAGGGTCATAGAAGGTTTCACTGAATCTGCCTACATATTGGTTTGGAACTATTATATGATCGCTTGCCCAGATAGAATCGAATCCAAGCTCCTCGGCCTTCTTCGCTATCTCGATATTTACATGTGCCTCGACATTTCTAAGAATGGGTATAGTGATTCCAAATTGCATTGTTTTCTCCTTCATGAAATACGGTGGAGTTGAGTTTCTAAAAACAGCCTAGAAATTATACGCTGATCAGAATGTACAAACAAATCTATGGGACGCTTGTTAATTGTTAATTGTTTATATAAAATTAGAATAGAATATTTTTGGTGCTTCTGTATTTGGAACCATAAGACAGAATTGATAGACAGATTCTAAATTTTGAGGTGTGGCTATGTCTAAAAATTCCGATTATGAAGAGGTGATTAAGGTAAATGAAAGGTTTTATAAGGCCCTTGGTACAAGAGACCTTGAGTTAATGGATACAGTTTGGGTAAAAGACTCAACGGCGGGCTGCGTTCATCCGGGCTGGACAATGCTTCGCGGTTGGCAGGCCATAAGGCAGAGCTGGGAAAACGTATTTGATCCAAATGATCAAGTAGATATTAGGCTTTCTGGCATTTCTGTGGAGGTAAAAGGGGACGTTGCGTGGCTTACTTGTATACAAGAGCTAACCTACATAAATAGAAATCCAGTAATGATAAATGTATCTCAATCAACAAACATATTTAAGCGCTATGACTCCCGCTGGCTTATGGTTTTGCACCATGCCTCTCCTATACCCATAGCGGATTATATTATTGAAGGTGAGCTGCAATAGGATTATTTAGGATTATTGGAGATTTACTTCCACACGCCCATAATTGGCTTTGCTCTGCCATCACCGTCTGCCAGTATACCGAGACCGAAGTTGTCCTCAATTGTACGAAGCACGCTGTAATGATTGTAGTTTTCATTATATTCGCCGGGCCTTATCATGTCACCTAGAAGGACTGTATAGATGTGATTACTTGAGTCATTGCGCGATTCATCAAATGTCACGACAATCAGCGTGCCTTTCATGAATATCTCATTTTTACGGAGCGGTTCTAAGAAACCTTTTAGCCAGTTTGAACTGTATGACAGTCCTGTATCATGTCCGTCGTTATCTATGTCTGGGGAGTAAAACATATAGTTTGGCAGCGCTTCAGCCTTTAAGTCCTCAGCAAAGCGGGTAGCCGGAACAATATTCTCACACTCGTGCTCTTGTATTGGGATGAAGCTCATAAAAGGTACGTGCTTTCTAGCATACAGGCCGGAGCTCGAGCCTGTGAAGCATTTGCCCGGATAGCCCTCGGCGTAATTCTTCCA